>JASHSD010000407.1 GCA_030036985.1 Bryobacteraceae bacterium | reverse complement strand
ATCGACAAGTTCAGCTACGGTCTCTCCGACCGCGGCGCTTCCATCCGTATGCCGGTCAATTTCGTAAAGCACGGCTACAGGGGCTATCTGGAAGATCGGCGTCCGAATTCCCAGGCCGACCCCTACAAGATCGTTTCGCAGATCCTGAAGACGGTGAACGGCGTGCCGAAGCCGGCAGCGGCGGCGGCCTGATTTCGCCACTCCTCAACCAACAAATCGAGCCGGGCATGATGTTTGTGCCCGGCTTTTTCATTTATCGGGCGCCGGCCCGGTGACATACCAAACCGCCGCAAATCCCGGCTTTTGCATTTACCCCTCGCCGGCGGCCCGTCACCATGATCGGAAACACCCGCCCGGCCGGCTTTTCCACCCACCCGTCGCCAACTGCCTGTCACCACGACCTAAAGCCGTGTAGGGCAGGTTGTTAACCTGCGGCGGATTGGCAATCCGCCTGGCTTGGGCCGAGCCGATCTGCCCAATCAGAAATCGAACCACCGAGCGAAAACCTACGTCCGCTTCGTCAGCACCACGTGCATGACGCCCGCCGTCGACATATGTTCGTCCCGCCGATACCCAGATCCACCGCGTCGATCCCGGCGAACAGCGCTTCTCCCGATCCCTGAAGAACCGGCGTTATCGCCGGCTGCATCTCATCGATCAGCACCGCCCGCAGGTACTGACGAATCGTGTACACGCCGCCACCCAGCCGCACATCTTTGTCTTCGGCCGTCCTGATCGGGTCCCGCGCCATAACCATCGAGAGAAACGGAAAAGCTGTGCACGCGAAGCTTCGACGCGTATCAATCCTACCCTCGTACCGCGCCGCGACCGTCGTACCGAGCCGCGACCGCAAGGGAGCGTCGTCCGGAATCACGACAAACCGCAAACGAAGACCGCCCGATGATCGCGGCTCACCGTATTCCTGCGCCCGGATTTCCCCACGCGCACCCAATCCTACCCACGCCACCACATCCGCACGCCGCCTGTGCCAAACTGATTCTCAGATGACGGGCGAGCACGCGTTCACACGCCGAGTCCTGATCGGGGGGCTTGCCGGTCTGGCAGGCTCGCTCCGGCAGATTCGCGCGCAGAACGACGAGGATCCGCTGAGCCGGCTGCACCTCGCTCATCCCCGCCTGATTCTACTTGATTCCGAACTCGACCGGCTGCGCACGCTGGTGCGCGAGAATGCGATGGCGCACCGCGTCTATCTCGATCTCGAAAGAGAATCGGAGCGGCTGCTCACACAGCCTCCCACCGAATACAAACTTACCGGACCGCGCCTGCGCACACAGTGCCGCAGAGTATTCGACCGCGTATCCATGCTGGCGCTGATGTATCGAATCACGCAGCGGGAGCCGTACTGGCGCCGCGCGGCGGCCGAGCTGCGCGCCGCGGCGGTTTTCCGCGACTGGAATCCCGCCGTCTTTTCCGATACGGCGGAAATGACGCACGCCTTCGCCTTGGGATACGACTGGCTTTACAACGTGCTCTCGCCCGACGACCGCGTCCTGTTTCGCGACGCCATCGTGAGCAAGGCGCTCGACCAGGCGATTCCCATCTATCAGCGCGAGATCGGCTGGACCCGCGAACGTTACAACGCGAACATCGTCTGCAACGCTGGCATGGGCCTTGGCGCGCTGGCGATCGCGGGCGATGGCGGTCCGGACAAAGGCCTCGACGATAAATGCAGCGCCGTGCTGCGCTATGCGTTCGATTCCATCCCTCACGGTCTCGCGACCTACGGCATTGAGGGATCGTGGCCCGAAGGCCCGGCCTACTGGGACCTGGTGACGCTTTATGCCTGCGCCTTTTTCGCCGCGCTACAGACGGCGATCGCCAACGATTACGGCCTCAGTTCCGCGCACGGCGTCGACCGCGCCGGCCGATTCCGCATCTACGTCACCGGCCCCACGGGGAAGGTTTTCAACTTCGCCGATTCGCCGGAAGAGATCGGCGTCTCGCCGGAAATGTTCTGGCTGGCGAAACGCTTCGGCAACCCCGTCTACGCGTGGAGCGAGCAGAGGCAGCTCGAGCGCGGAACGCGTCCCGACGCTTACGATCTGGCGTGGTTCGATCGCGAGTCCAGGACCCCTCTGCAGCCGCCCGCGTGGCCGCCGGACGCGATCTTCCGCGGCGTCGACATCGCGTGCTTCCGCAGCGCCTGGGACGATTCGAACGCGATTTATCTCGCCGTAAAGGGCGGAGACAACAAGGCGCCGCACGCCAATCTCGATCTGGGCAGCTTCGTGTTGGACGCCGGCGGAGTGCGCTGGGCCGCCGATCTCGGACCCGACGATTACGACCTGCCCGGCTACTTCGGCCGCCAGCGCTGGACTTATTACCGGACGCGTACGGAAGCACACAACACGCTGCTGATCGACGGCGACAACCAGGATCCCCGCGCCGAAGCCCGCATCACGCACCAGGAGTTCGCGCCGGATTTCAGTTGGGTGCAGATCGATCTGTCGCGGGCCAATCGGGGCGCCAATCAGGGAAAAGTGAAGCAGTGGTTTCGCCGGTTCGCCCTCGTGCAACGGCAGGCGGTACTGATCGGCGACACAGTGCGCAGCGATCAGCCGGTCGAGGTGATCTGGGGAATGATGACCGACGCCGATATCACGGTAATGGGCCAGACGGCCTTGTTGCGCAAAAACGGGTGGAACCTCGCGGCGGAGATCCGCACGCCCCGGCATGCGGTATTCGATAAGGCCCCTATTCCGTCGATGCCGCAGCAGGCGAAGAACACGGGGTTTCAAAAACTGATTGTGCGGCTGGGCGATAAGGTCACCGAACTCGATCTCAATCTCGTGCTGACGCCCTATCGCGACGGACAGCCGAAGCCGAAAATAACCGCCCAATTCCCTTCGTAGGGCCGATTGCCAATCTGCGGCCGATTGGCAATCGGCCTGGCCGGTTACGCATCACAGCCGCTAACTCAATGCCACGTAGATTTTTGTGGGGCAGGCCTTCGGGCCTGCCGCCGGGCTTCTGCCCGGCGCGACGCTCGAGTGAATTCCAGGCCGCCCGAAAGGGCGGCGGCAGCGCCAATCCGCTAAGCTCAAATGCAAGCGCGATGACCAAACAAGAGATCCTCCTCGCTCAGAAGGAATTCCTTTTCCCCGCGGTGTTCCATTACTTTAAGGAGCCGCTGGTCGTCTCCCACGCAAAAGACCAGTACGTCTGGGACGCCGACGGCAAACAGTATCTCGATTTCTTCGGCGGCATCGTGACCGTCAGCGTCGGGCACTGCAACGAGCAGGTGAACCGGAAGGTCCACGAACAGATCGACCGGCTGGAACACGTTTCGACCGTTTTCGCCACCGAACCGCAGGTGGCGCTGGCGAAAAAACTGGCGTCGATCACGCCCGGCGACGCGCTACGGAAGTCGTTTTTCACCAACAGCGGCACGGAAGCCAACGAAACCGCCATCCTGGCGGCGCGATGTTTCACCGGGTCCACCGAGATCATCGCGCTTCGGCACTCTTATCACGGGCGTTCCGCCGCCACAATGGGTCTGACCGGACAGTCCGCCTGGAAACTGGGTCCGCCGCAGGCAGGCATCGTGCACGCGTTGAACGCCTACTGCTATCGTTGCCCGTTCGGTCTCGAATATCCCTCCTGCGGTGTGAAATGCGCCGAGGATATGGAACAGGTGATTCGCACCACAACCTCCGGCCGCGTCGCCGGACTGATCGCCGAGCCGATCCAGGGCGTCGGCGGGTTCATCACGCCGCCGAAGGAGTACTTCAGGATCGTCACCGACATCGTGCGCAAATACGGCGGCGTGTTCATCTCGGATGAGGTCCAGACCGCGTGGGGACGCACCGGCGGCAAATGGTTCGGCATCGAGCACTGGGATGTGCAGCCGGACATCATGACCAGCGCCAAGGGCCTCGGCAACGGCCTGCCGATCGGGCTGACCATCGCGAAGCCGGAGATCGCCGACGCCATGAAAGGCGTCACCATTTCCACGTTCGGCGGAAATCCGGTCGCGGCCACGGCGGCCAAAGCGGTAATCGATTACATCGAGGAGCAAAATCTCCCGAAAAATACGGAAGAAGTCGGGGCTTACCTGAAGGAAAAACTCCTGGAACTCCACGACAAATACGCCGCGATCGGCGATGTCCGCGGCATGGGCCTGCTGCTCGCCCTCGAACTGGTGGAAGACCGGAAAACCAAGGCTCCCGCGACAGCGATGACCGTGAAGTTGATGGAAGCCGCGCGCGAAAACGGCATCCTGATCGGCCGCGGCGGCCTTTACGGCAACGTGATACGTCTCTCGCCGCCGATGAACATTGGCCGCGGCGACGTGGACGAGTTCATCCGCCGGCTGGACGCAAGTTTCGGACACGCGACTTGAGTCGGTCTCTGACTCCCGTCGTTGAAGCTTTTTCGCCGGAAATCGAATCGAAGAGGCGTAACATTGCCGCATGCAAATCGGTCTGTTATCATGGCAAGCGAGAGACTGGGTCCCCTTCCTCTTGAACTACCACTAAAAACCAACCATGGAGAGCAAATCAGCACTGAATGAGTTTTACTGTCTTTTTGGGTAATTTACCCACTTGGGTCACGGCGGACGATATCAAGCAATGGCTCGCCGCCGAGGATCTTGTTGCGGATTCTGTCAAGGTCATCCGGAATCACGAAACGCAGGAATCCAAGGGATTCGCGTTCGTCGAGGCGCCCACCCCGGATGAAATGCAGGCGATCATTCGCCGTTTCGACCGCGCGCCTCTCGAGGACAAAATTCTTCGGGCCAACCCGGCACAGCCGTCCAAGGGCGCCGCAAAGCCCTCGGCCCCCGGCGCCGCGAGACCCGAACAACGAAACATGGGCCCAGCCGGCAACCGATCCGCGGATCGCCGCGGCGGGAAGAAGCGCGAGCACGAACCCAAAAGCGCTTTCGCCACCGAACTGGCCAAGGTTCTTTAGTCCGGCTTTTAATCCGCGCCGCCGCCGGACGCCATCCCAACGCTTCGCACACCTGTGACGGCCACGCCACAGGGCGTTACATCATTTCCCTTTTCCATTCAATCTGTTACAATGCGGAAGCCGCCGTGCCACTGGCTTCGCCAATGCGGGCCCTTCACGTCTGTCTCGTCCTCGTCTCCCTCAGCACAGCCGCGCTCGCGGCCGACCAGAACTTCCTGCGCGAAGTTTCCGAAACCAACGTAAATCGGCACTACTTGGTTGAAAGCGTCTCCTTGGGCGGCATTGCACTCGACCAGATGGACGGTACGAAACTGCCCGCCCGGCTGCGCGAGCGTCTCAGAGCGCTCATCGGCCAGAACTGCGACATGGCAGCGATCCAGGATCTCGCCGCGGAGATCCGCCGCGACCTCCATTTCCACAGCGTGAGCGAACGCCTGCTCCGGGGCAGTTCGCCGGAGTACGTACGGGTCGATTTCGACACGGCGGGCCAGGATCTCTCCTTCGACCTCTCCGTGCCCCGGCTGCTCTACAGTTCACAGGAACAGCTCAGCGGCGAAGTCGACGCCAATATCGGCTTCGACGAAAACAAGCTCACCGTAGGCTTGGTCAGTGACGGCGACGACCTGATCGAGCGCTACACCGGCATCGCCGCTCATTTCGAGAGCGCCGGCTTGGGCACGGACAGGCTCCACGCGGAGGTGACGTTTGAAGGCTACCGCGACGCCTGGAACGCGGCTTCCCGCGAGGCCGCTCCGCTCGACGGCATCGATCTCTATCGCGCCCGATGGAACGTGGCCCCGCAGGTGACATTCATCGCTGCCGGTCCGCTGGTGCTGTCGGCGGGACTGAGTTTCGAGCGGATGGAGCCGGAGTCCGCCGGCGCGCCGACCCAGACCGCGAATGCCGCCACGTTCGACGCAAGGTATGGGCGTAAAATCGAGGGTGGTCGAATTCAGCGTCGAATCGCAGGCAGGTACAGCCTGCGGGCCGCAACCCGGGCGCTGGGATCGACGTACTCTTACGCGCGTCACATGATTTCGTTCAAATACGAAGCCCGAATCGGCCGGCAGACGGCCGCAGACGAATTCACCGCCGGCGCGATCATTGGCAATGCGCCGCTCTTCGACCGCTTCGTTCTCGGCAACAGCCTGACGCTGCAGGGGTGGAATCGCTTTCAGTTCGACCCGCTGGGGGGAACCCGCATGGTCAACAATGAGATAACTTATGGCTACCGAATCGGCCCCGCCACCGTCGAAGGGTTTTACGACGCCGGAACGATCTGGCAGGCGGGCGGGCCCATGGTGCTCCGCCACTCGGTGGGCGTGGGGTACAAACAAGGTATTTTCGTACTAGCCACGGCGTTTCCGATTCGCGACGGGCGGATCGAACCCGTGTTTATCGCCGGCATGAACTATTGATGAGGAGAATCACCGTTGCGCCGGCGCTGCTTGCGATCGCCCTGTTCTCCATAGGGCTGAAGGCGCAGGATCTCGCAGTTCACCTCGACGGCGATTATCTGCGGGTGTCTCTTCCGCACATCGATTTTCTGACCGGCAAGCCGCTGAATCGCCTGAAAGACGGGGCTTCCGTGGCGTTTCTGGGTCAGCTCACCATCACCTCTTCGCCCACCTCGCTGACGCCGATCGCCAAGACCGTCGCCCGCTTCGCGCTCAGCTACGACATCTGGGAGGAGCGTTTCTCGGTCACCAAAATCGGCTCGGATTCGCAGCGATCCGTGTCTCACCTCTCGGCCCAGCAGACGGAACGCTGGTGTCTGGATAATCTGGGCATCGATCGCTCGGAACTGCCTCTCGACAAACCGTTCTACGTGAACCTCGATCTGCGCGTGGAAGATCCCAAGGACCAGATCAGCATCATCGGCGATACCGGCATTAATATCACCCGGCTGATCCGGATTTTCGGGCAGCCGAGCCGCGGGGCCGAACCGCGATGGCTAAAAAGCGCGGGTCCGTATCGCCTCGAAGATCTCAAACGCAGCGAGACCCGGGGGACACGAGGGTGAGCCTTCGGACGCGGCTGGCGCTCGTATT
>JASHSD010000406.1 GCA_030036985.1 Bryobacteraceae bacterium | reverse complement strand
AACAGGAAATTTACATGGTGAACTCCTTTCAGTTCACAAGATCAGCCAGGCTTATCCCGGCATACCGACCGCGAGGGAGCGGTGTCCAGTTGATTCTGAAGAACGGGAATGCTGAAGCACTCGATGGTTATGGAAGGATCAGGACTCAGGAAGCCCATGGCGGTTCTTCCGTTTCCGGCTTGTCCTGACTCCAGGCGACCGCTCCCTCACGGTGGCGGCTCAGTATAGTTGGGGCTCGGCACGGTCGCGGATCGGCACAGTTACGGCTCGGTACGGATCACACGCTCCCTTGCGGTCGCGGCTCGGTATGGTCGCGGCTTGATGCTGTCGCGGCTTGATAGCGAGCCGTGCCGGCGGAATGTTGATATCATGATGTCCGCGGATCGAAAAACCGCGTCCACCGGGAGAAACCCGAAGGAGAAATCATGGCGAAGAAAAAGATCTCGATCGGCCGCCGCGGCTTCCTGAAAGGCGCCGCCGCCGGAGCGGCGGCGATAGTAACGACCACCACGGTCGCTCCGCTCGTCGAAGCGCAGGTAGTGCCCACCGAAGTCGGTTCCCGGCCCGCGGGCGGTGTTCCCGCGCCTACGCAGGCGAAGATTGAACGCGAAGCCGGCAATATCCGCCCGCCTGCGGTCGTCCGCACGATCACCCGGCCGGGATCGGACCTGATGGTCCAGGTTGTGCGCGACCTCGGGATCGAATACGCCGCGGCCAATCCGGGGTCCAGTTTCGAAGGTCTGCAGGAATCCTTCATCAATTATGGGAACCCGCCGAACCGGATGCCGGAATGGATCACCGCGCTGCACGAGGAATCGGCGGTGACCATGGCTCACGGCTACGCGAAGGCCGAAGGCAAACCGATGCTCGCGCTGCTCCACGGCACCATCGGCGTGCAGCACGGCTCGATGTCGATCTACCAGGCTTATTACGATAAGGTGCCCGTGGTGATGTTCGCGGGCAACGACCTCGATTTCATCCCGGCGCACACCGCGCACGACATGGCGGCCATGGTTCGCGGCTTCACCAAATGGGACGCCGAACCGAAGAATATCGACGACGCGCTGGTGGCGATTCAGCGCGCCTATAACGAAGCCATCACGCCGCCCATGGGCCCCACGCTCGTGGTGCTCGATTCCGATCTTCAGAAGGACAACGCTCTCAACACGAAGATTCCCACTTACCGGCCGCCCACCTTCCCGACGATCTCCTCCACGGACGCGAGGGAAATCGCGGGCAAGCTGGTGCAGGCGAACAATCCGCGCATCGCGGTCGGTCGACTAAGAACTCCCGAGGGCGTGAAGAGCGCTGTCGAGTTGGCCGAACTGGTGGGCGCGTCGACCAGCACGACGGCTACGAACGGGCCCATGAGCTTTCCGCAAACGCACCCGCTGTGCGGGCCGGGCGCGGATACGTCTTACGATTACGTCCTCGGTTTGGAAACAGGCGGCGCGCAGGCCGCGATCGTGGGACCGTCGCTGGCGAAAGTGGCCGAGGAACGCGATAAGGACGATATCGATTTCGGCGGCATCAAACCAGGCAGCGGCGGCCGGGGGCAGGGACGCGGCCGCGGGCGCGGTGCGGCGGGCGCGACTCCGATCGAGGCCGATGCCGAAGCCAGCCTTCCGCTCATCATCGAACAGGTGAAGCTGCAGATCACGAGCGATCAAAAGAACCGGGTGCGGGAGCGCACGGCAAAGAATGCCCGCGCTAACCACGACGCGCGCATCGCCGCGCTCGAGCGGGCGATCGAGAGCAAGAGGGCCGGCTGGAACGGCAGCCCCATCGCCACGGCGCGTATTTACGCCGAGCTTTGGCCGATGATCATGAAGGAAGACTGGTGCCTGGCCTCGCCGAGTAATTTTTCCGGCGGGCACAATGTGCAGCTTTGGGATCACGATAAGCCTTACAGCTATCTCGGCGGCCAGGGCGCGGGCGGCATGGGCTACGGCGCTCCGGCGTCGGTGGGCGCGGCGCTGGCGGCCAAGGCGCGCAATCGCGTGGTCGTCAACATTCAGACCGACGGCGATCTGAACTATGCTCCGGGGGTCCTCTGGACCGCCGTGCATCACAAGCTTCCGCTGCTGACCGTGATGCACAACAACCGGGCATGGCATCAGGAATACATGTTCGTCGATTACATGGCGGGCGTTCGCGGACGCGGCAACGACCGTTCGTATATCGGGAGCGTGCTGCGCGATCCGTTCCTCGATTACGCCAAAATGGCGGGCGGGTACGGCATGGCGGCGGAAGGTCCGATTTCGGACCCGACGAAGCTCTCGGCGGCGTTGCGGCGCGGACTCGCTTCCGCCAGACGGGGCGAACCATATCTGATCGACGTGATTACGCAGCCGCGCTAAGGATTGGCATGAAGAGAATTTTCCATAACCGGGGTCTTTTGATGGTGACGGTTGCCGCTCTGGCGGCGCCGGCGGCAATGTTGTACGCTCAGCGCGGCGGCGGAGGGCCTTTGCCCAATAATCCGCCGCCGACGAGCCCGGTCACAGGCAACGCCGCGGCGGGCAAGGCGCTTTATTATTCGTATGGCTGCTATGCCTGCCATGGTTATAACGGCGAGACGGGAGCGCGGGCTTTCGTGGGCCGCTGGGGCAATCTTTCCACCGAACAGGTGTTTATCAATTTCCTGCGCGGACGCGCCAATGTGGCGCCGCTGCCGCCTTCGACGTCGATGCCGAACTTCGGCCCAAAATCCATGTCGGATAAGCAGGCGAAGGATATTTACGCTTATATCCGGACATTCAAGAGCACGGCGCCGCCGCTGAAGGATATTTCGACGCTCAACGCCATCGTTGCGGCGGAAAAGCAGAAGAAGGATTAGCGGAGTGTCCGGAGACGCGACTGAAGTCGCGTGTCCGAATCCACCCGCGCACCGCTTGCTTACGCGCGCGGCTCAGCATGATCGCGGCTCGGCATAGCGACGCTGTCCGATGAGCCATTGCCTCAGGCTCGGGGCACTGCTACTATTAGAAGTTATGGCAAGAGTTTGTGATCTCTGCGGCAAGAGTCCGCAGTTCGGACATAAGATCAGTCACGCGCACAACGTGACCAATCGCCGCTGGAACGTCAATCTGCAGTCCGTGCGCGCTATCATCAATGGCGCGCACAAACGCATCCGCGCCTGCACGTCCTGCATCCGCAGCGGCAAAGTGCAGAAAGTCGCGTAAAACCGCTCCCTCGCGGTCGCGGCTCGGTAAGCGAGTTTTCGTCGTGAGCATTACCCTGAAGGTCAACGGTCGGATACATACTCTCGACCTTGATCCTTCGACCCCCCTGCTTTACGCGCTCAGCGACGACCTCGATCTGCGCGGCCCCAAATTCGGTTGCGGACTCGGCCAGTGCGGCGCATGCACAGCGATCGTCAACGGCGCGGCTGTGCGAACCTGCATCACGCCGGTCAGAGCGGCGGTGGGGAAGGATATCGTAACGCTCGAAGGCCTCGGCTCGCCCGAGAAGCCGCATCCCATCCAGCAGGCGTTTATCGATGAACAGGCGGCCCAGTGCGGGTTCTGCCTGAGCGGTGTCATCCTCACCGCCAAGGCGTTTATCGACAAGAATCCGAAGGCCACGGATGCCGAGATGCAGGCCGCGCTCTCCGGCGTGCTCTGCCGCTGCTTCACGCACACTCGTATGCATGCGGCCATACGCCGGTACCGCAAAGCGGTGTCTCGATGAAGCGGCGGGATTTCATCAAGAGCGCAGGCGCGCTGGTGGTCGGCTTCTCTCTGGCGGACCACGGGGCCAAGGCCCAGTTCGGCTCCGCGCCCATTCCCGGTTCTCCGGATAACCGGCAACTCGATACCTGGATCGCCATCGCTTCCGACGGCACGGTCACCGCTTACAGCGGAAAGGAAGAACTGGGGCAGGGCATCTCGACCGCTCAGCAGCAGCTCGTCGCCGAAGAACTCTGTGTCCGCTTCGATCGCGTGCATCTGATTTACTGCGACACTGCGCTCACTCCCGATCAGTCTTATACATCGGGCAGCCAATCGCACCCGGCGAATTTCAATCACGCCAACCTCGCCCAGGCCTGCGCCACAGCCCGCGAAGCTCTCATCGCGATGGCGGCGCAGAAACTCGGGGTTCCGGCGGAAAAGCTCACCGCATCGGACGGCATCATCTCGGGCAACGGGAAGAAGATTGCCTATGGCAAGCTCATCGGCGGCCGCAAACTCAACCTGACGATCGATCCCAACGCGAAGCGGCGCGATCCGAAAGAGTGGAAAGTGCTGGGCAAACCCGTGGGGCGCCCGGATATGGCCGCGATGGCGACCGGGCGTTTCGAATACGTCCATAACTTGCGTCTGCCAGGGATGCTGCACGGACGCGTGGTTCGGCCGCCGGTCGTCGGCGCAAAGGTTGTCAGCGTCGACGAATCCTCGGTGAAGGATCTTGCCGGGGTGGTGAAGGTGGTCGTGCGGAATAACTTCGTCGGCGTTGTCGCGGAAAAGCCCTGGCAGGCGATACAGGCCGCGGAAAAGCTGAAAGTGGTTTGGTCGCGCGGGACCGCGCTGCCGAAGCAGAGCGAGTTCCACGACCTTACCCGCAGCCAGCCTTCGCGCGACACATTACTCGTCGATTCCGGCGATACGCAAAGCGCGCTCAGTGGCGCCGCTGTGATTCTCAAAACCACCTACGAGCACCCATACCAGATGCACGGCTCAGTCGGATCGTCGTGCGCTGTGGCGGATGTGCAGGGCGAGAAAGCTACGCTCTATTCGCCGACGCAGGGGGTCTGGTATCAGAAGACCACCGGCGCGATGATCCTCGGCCTGAAACCGGAGAACGTTCACGTGATCTTCCGCCGCGGCTCGGGCTGCTACGGTCTGAACGGCGCCGACACGGTCAGTTACGATGCGCTGGTGCTGTCACAGGCGGTTGGAAAACCGGTCCGTGTGCAGCTCAGCCGCCGCGACGAAATGGCGTGGGAGAACTACGGCAACGCGTGGACCATCGACGAGCGCGCGGGCCTCGATGCGCAAGGCAATATTCTCGCCTGGGAACACGAGGCGTGGTCGCCGTCGCTCGGCAACCGGCCGGGACCCTCTACGCCAGGCAATCTGGTGACAGGCATGCTGCTCGGATTTGAGCCGGCCCGGTTCTCGCCCGGTCCCGCACGGCCTCCGCGCGCGTACAGTAATAACAGCAACGGAGTGCCTTCATACGTGGCCGGAAGGGTTGGCGGCGCGGACCAAGGCACGGGCACGGTGAGAAGCGAAAGGGTTCTTGTCCACAATGTCGTTTCGCCCTTTTGGACGGGTCCGCTGCGCTCGCCCGCGCGCCTGCAGAACACCTTCGCGCATGAAAGCTTCATGGATGAGCTTGCGGCCCATGCGAAGGCCGATCCCGTGGCTTACCGCCTCCGCCATCTGCGCAGCGAGCGCGTGATCGGCGTTTTGAAAGCGGCCACGCAGGCTGCCCGCTGGGACGCGAGGCCTTCGCCGAAACCCGGCAATCCGCAGACGGGTGTTGTCACCGGCCGCGGCGTGGCCTGTGTCGCGTATGAAGGTGAAAACGGTTACACGGGAATTGTGGTCGAAGCCGCGGTGGATCAGGATTCCGGCAAGGTCATGGTGAAGCGGATGTGGGTGGGGATCGACGCCGGGCCAATCTCCAATCCCGACGGCCTGCGCAATCAGGCCGAGGGCGGCGCGCTCCAGGGCATGAGCCGGGCGCTCGGCGAAGAAGTCACTTGGGACGACGAAAAGATCACATCCGTCGATTGGCGGACCTATCATTCCCTGCCGCTTGGGTTCGAGATTCCGAGCGTCGAGTGCGTGCTCGTCAACCGTCCGGACGAGAAGGCGACCGGAGCGGGAGAGACTTCAATCACTGTCGTCGCAGCCGCGATCGGCAACGCGATCTTCGATGTCACCGGCGTCCGCATTCGCCGCATTCCTTTCACAGCTGAAAGAGTAAGAGCGGCGTTGCGGGAACGGGAATAACCGGACACGCGACTTCAGTCGCGTCTCTTGCAAATAACTAATCCGTTTGCGAAAAAACCGCTTGCTTGCGCGCGGCTCGGAGCGGGCTTCTGAGCCGCGACCGCAAGGGAGTGGTTGAACGGGTTATTCTGCGACGGGCGAAAGCCCTACGCCAGACGCGACTGAAGTCGCGTGTCCGAACCACATAAGTGCGCGATAATTCCGGGTGATGCGGATAGAGATTCTCCAGAGCGGCCAGCCGCAACGTGAAGCCGAACTGCGCAAGGCAATTGAGGACAGAATCGCGCGCCACACCGGAGGATCGACCACTGTTTCATTCGATCCCGCTTCGCCGGAGGAGTGCGACCTGATCATATATTTGGGCAACGCAGCCGCGAAGGCCGACCCCGCCATCAATACACGGATATCCGAAGCGATCTCGAAGAAGACGCGCCTCCTGCCGCTGGTCGATCGCCTCGAAGACTACTTTAACGACACTCCCGATTCCCTTCATCTCATTAACGGCGAAAAGTGGAGCTCAGCGCCGGAAATAGCCGAACTCGTTCTCCGGCAACTCGGCGTAACGGACCGCGACCGCCGCGTCTTTCTCAGCTATCGGAGAAAGGAAAGCACGCCGGTGGCGCTTCAGCTTTACGAGAGGCTCAACCAGGCCGGGTTTATGGTCTTCCTCGATTACTTCAGCGTCGACCGGGGAGTTGTGATTCAGGACCGCATTACACAGGCACTGGACGAGATGTCGTTCGTGCTTCTGCTCGAAACCAAAGGGGCCGCGGAATCGAAGTGGGTCGCGGAGGACGAGATCGGCTACGCGCTGAATCACCGGCTGGGCCTGTTGTCACTGGCCTGGCCGGATCTGGATAAAACACAGTTCCCGATGGTTCCCCCGGACCGCCGCGAGCCACTCCTGAGCAATGAAATCGGCAAGGACGAAAGACTGACCCCGGACGCGCTGGCCCGCGTGATGCTGCGCATCGACCGAGAGCATGCGGATCAGCTTCGGGCGCGCCGCGAGCGGATGATCACCGACGTCGCGGATCTTCTGCAGCAGCAGGGACACTCGACAATCCGGCTGGGGTCGCACTCTCTGCTCGTTCCCCGGGAGAAGCCGGCGAAGCCTTCGACGGAGGCTTCGACGGAAGAGGGGACCCGCGAAACCGTGGTTTGGATTTGCCCGCGGCCAACAAATTATTGGGACATGTTTGAGCTGGGAAGCGAGTGTGCGCAACGGAAAATTGCCGCGGCGGCGCCCGATGCCTGGGTGGTTCGATCGCCGGGCGGTTATCCGGAAACCCTCAAGGTCGCCCGGTGGATCGGTGAGATTCAGATCCCCAGGGTCAGTTTCTTCGATCCGTTGGACCTTCCCGCGGCGGTGGGCCGATGAGCGTCAACCTCCAAAACCGGTTCGTCTTCCTCGCCGCAAGCTATCCCGCCAGGAAGTACAAGGATCGCGCCGACGGTCAGGAAATCGCCAGCGCGGTCAGAGCTCTGGTTGCCGCGGTGTTTCACGCTCAGGGTAAGATTGTTTTCGGCGGTCACCCGTCGATCTCACCGCTGGTGCTGATGATGGCGCGCGAGTTCGGCCGGCGCGAACGAATCCGAATTTATCAGTCCGCCGTCTTTGACGGATCGCTCAGCGAGGCGACACTGCGGCTGCGCGATGAGGGCTACGGTCAAATCGTTTCGACTGACATCGACTTCACGGAGGCGCCGCTGGTTTCCGCAAATCCCAATCCGGCTTCTTTTCCAAAGAGTCT
>JASHSD010000405.1 GCA_030036985.1 Bryobacteraceae bacterium | reverse complement strand
TCCATGATGCTGAAGCCGTAGCCGTAACCCGCGCCGATCGACTGCAGGATCATCGCGGCCGTGTGTGAGAGTCTGGTCTCGCCTGCCATCCTTCGAATTATATCTATGTAGCATGCTACTTTAAAAAGGCAACAAGCAGTTCGATCAGACGCCGCGGAAGTGTTTGCTCAGTTTCAGACCCTGGCGCTGATACGAAGAGCCGATGCCTTCGCCGTAGAGCAGGCGTGGCCTTTCGATCAGCTTCTCGAAGACCAGACTGGCCACGATCTGGCCGTGGTCCAGAATGAATGGCACTTCGTGCGACCGCACTTCGAGCACGGCCCGGGTACCGTTGATGTCGCCCGATCCATAGCCGAAGCCCGGATCGAAAAATCCCGCATAGTGGATGCGAAACTCACCGATGGTCGGATCGAACGGCACCATTTCGGCTGCATAATCGGCCGGAATACGCACGCGCTCGCGCGAGGCGAGAATATAAAAATCCTCGGGGTCGAGAATCAGCGAACGGCTCTCGTTGCGCCGGATCGGGTCCCAGAACTCCTCGGGATCGTAGTGCTGCACCCGCGCGAGGTCGATCAGCGGCGCGTGCTTTTTCGCGCGGTAGCCGATGACTTCCGAATCGCCTTCGAGATCGACCGATAGGCGCAGGCCATTTTGAATGGTTGCTTCGCCGCGCGTGTCGTCGGGCAGATAGACCAGGCTTTCGCGCGTTTCCAGTTCGCGGAGCAGCGCGTCCGACGGCGTATGCTCGCCTTGGAACAAGCGCAGCTGCGACAGGCGTTCGCCCTGACGCACCACCACGCTGAACGTGCGCGGCACCACTTCCGCGTACAACCTGCCGCGGTATCCCGCGGGAACCACTTCGAACTGGCGGCCCTCGTCGGTGATAAGGCGGGTGAAGATATCCAGCCTGCCAGTGGAACTTTTCGGATTGGCTTTGCCGGAGATGTCGGGGCTCAGCGCCAATTCTTCCTGTAGAGGAACGATGTAGACGCAGCCTTTTTCGAGCACCGCGGGGCGCGTCAGTTCGATGGTGTGCAGCCGATGTTTTTCCAGTTTGCGCGTGATAGTCGCGTCGCCGCCGGCGAGAAAACTGGCGCGTACGCGATAGGCCTCGTGGCCCAGGCGCAAGTCGATCGAGGACGGTTGGATCTGATCCGGCGCGATGGGCGTGCGCGAGCGGATTTGGCGCTCGGCGACCATCTTTTCCAGAAGCTGCAGCGGCAGCACGCCTTTAGCGATGTCGTTGTCGGCGGACAATTTTCAATCATGCCACGGGCGTGGCCACAGCGCCCGCGCTTCCCGGCTGAGCACGCGATTCCACCACATCAACGCGCCGGTGATAAAGAGGAACGGAGGCACGAGTCCGAGGAGGGTCCACAACGCCTTCACCGGCCAGTCGCCGAAATTGCCGAAGTGCAGATAGTAGAACCAGCGCAGGAAAATGTCGCCGGGCGAGCGTTTGATCGGCGGACGTCTGCGCCGAACCGGTGGAGCGCCGTCCGCGACAGGGATAATCGGCACGCTTCGCGTTATCGACGGCGATTCCACCGAAGATTGCAGCTTGTACAGTTGCAGCGGCGAGAAGTGATTGACCACGGCCTGAAACGGCGTGGGGAAAACCACATAAACGCCGGTGACGCCCCAAATGAAAACGAACGCGAACATCCACAGGCCGACCACGCTGTGGAGGTCCCAATTCAGCCGCTTCCAGTTTGCGCGAAAGTCGATTTTCAGACTGCGGCGAACCCGCCCTGTGCCCGGCCACCAGAGCACCAGCCCGGTCACGCTCATGATTACCACGAAAATCGCAAGGTAGCCGTTTATTTTTCGGCCGGTTTCTCCGCCCAGGAGGTTGGTGTGCAGATCGGTGAACCAGGCGATCAGGCCGATGAGCACGGGGCGCGAAGGCCCGAGATCGGCGCCTGTGAAAGGATCGAACAAACGGCCTCTCGTTTTTGCGTGCGGGTCGTTGGTTTTCGAGATCCAGATCTCGGTGGCTTCGTCTTTTCGTTTCGAGTCGAAGATATAACTGACCGAATACTTCGGCCATGCCCGGTGCACCGCGGCTTTCAGGGCCTCGTGGGAAAGGCGGGGACCCGAGATCGGTACAATTTTCGGACCCGGCCACAGCGATTTATACAGCTCGTTGCGAAAGACTATGGCGCTGCCGCTGACACTGATGAGAACGACATAAATGCCGAGGAGTATCCCCGTCCAGAGATGAATCTGGAACACGGCCTTGCGGAGCCAAAGGCTCTGCGGCCGCTGCATCCATCGATTCCAAGCCGTCATGCGTTCTCAAACGGAATCACAGACTAAAGTCTGTGACACGATGTAAAAGATCATACCGCCAGGGATCACCCGCGCGCCAGCACGCGCTGCCATGTCCACTGGTGGCCGTTCTTCCGTACCGATGTTCCTTTGAGAATGAGCCGGCCATTGTCGAAACTGAAGGTCGTCGTTTCGCTGCTGCCGATATAGGAAGGCGCGCTGGCGCCGTCGATATTCCACGTCACCGTCTGCGTGGCGGGATCGTAAGTGTATCTGCCGAAGTAGCCCATATAGGGCCGGGTCAGGTCGTCGAATTCCGGGACGGGGAATTCCGCGGGGATGGACCCGTTTTCATCGCACTGCACTCCGGCGGAAAAGTGTCCGTCCGCGGTGAAGACCCACTGGCCCCGCGGCTGCGCGCCGAAGGGGAAGTAAGGCATGCCGGCCGGCGAAGTATCCGTATAACTGACAAGGTTCCACGTGCCGACAAGCGGGTTTCCGGTTTCCACGGGAGTCCCGATGCCGGCGAAAAGAATTAAAATTGCGGCGAGTTTCCCGATCATATTACTGCAAACCTTTGCGACATGGCGAAGAGCACGAGACTCGCCATGTGAGCGGACGTGCATGCGGGATTTCGTTCGCGCTGTTACACTCACTCCTATGCCGAATAATCTCGCACGATTCTCCATTCATTGCGACGACGTTGCGCGCGCCAGGCGCTTCTACGAAGCCGTGTTCGGCTGGCGCTTCGAGGCTTGGGGTCCGCCGGAGTTCTATCTGATTGCCACCGGCGACGAGGCAGATCCGGGTGTAGGCGGTCTGATGCACAAGCGCCAGGAGCCGGTCACAGGCGCCGGCATGATCGGTTTCGAATGCACGATCGGCGTGGAGAATATCGACGAGACTATCGCCGCCGTTCAGGCGAACGGCGGCAGCATCGCGATGGCGAAGTTCCAAATCCCGACGGTGGGGACCGGTTTCTTCTTCAATGACACCGAAGGCAATCGCGTGGGAGCGATGCAGTACGATGCGGCGGCGAAGTAGCGGTTACTGCGGCGCGTCGGCAACGACGTCGAGCAGTTCGATCTCGAAGATCAATGCCGCGCCGCCGGGAATGGATGGGCGTCCTTCGTCTCCATAGGCCAGATCCGACGGGCAGACCAGTGTGGCCTTGCCGCCGACCTTCATGTGCTGCACGCCCTCGGTCCAGCATTTGATTACGCCGTTCAAGGGAAGCTGCGCGGGCCCGTTCCCTTTATAGGAGCTGTCGAATTCGGTTCCGTCGACCAGCGTGCCGCGGTAGTTCACTTTGACCGTATCGGTGGCTTTGGGCGAGACGCCGGTACCCGCTCGGTCCTCATGATAGATCAGGCCGGAGTCGGTCTTGACCGCGCCCGGCTGGGCCGCGGCCTTGGCGAGATAGGCGGCGGACGCGGCCTTCTCTTTTTCGGTCACCGCGGCGGCGCGTTCCTTCGCCAGGCCCTCGATCTTTGGACCCCAGACTTCGATATCGACCGCGGGCTTGTTCGCGGCAGCGTCGGTCAGCGCTTGCTGGACGAGCTTCAGCTCGGCGGGCGAGAGATCGAACTGCGCGAGTGAGCGATAGATGGTGAGTCCGAGCGAGTAGACGACTTTGTCCTGATCGGTCATGGGTTTGGTGGCGGCAGCAGGCTTCGGGGCGGAGGCCGTCCGGGGCGCGGCCGGACGCGCCGGAGAGGGCGGAGCCGGGGCCTGCGCGGCCAGCAGCGCGGGCAGAAGGAAGAGAAGGGAACGCATCCATTCAGGCTATCATTGTTCACCGGTCAGGCTATCATTGCTCACCGGCGGGAACGATTCCTATCCTGCGCGGTGAGGACCAGACGAGGCGGCCGTTGGCGTCGTGCACGGCAATGCCTTCGATGCCCATCGCCACGCGCACGTGGCCGCCGGCATCGTTCAGAGTCAGTTCGGCTCCCGTGGCTCCGTTACGCAGCGTTGCCTGAACTTTGCCCTGCTGGTTGACCAGAGTGATTTCGGTGGCGCTGACCTTGCCCGGCAGCTGGAGGACCTGGGCGTGGGCAACGGGAATAGCGCGGTCGCCGAAGTATCCTCCGGCGAAAGCACCCATAAGGACAAGAAGACACAATGCGACAAAACGATTTCGACTCACAGGCGGAATTCTCCTGCCGGGATTGGACGCGAAAAAGCGCGAGAGGTTAGCAGAGGGCGGATGCGACGCGACTAAAGTCGCGTGTCCCGAACCGTGACGCGCGAGACGCCTCTTCGCCCCGGCACAAGTGCCCGGATGAGTTCGGGCACGAAAGCAGGGGACGCGACTAAAGTCGCGTGTCCGAATCCTATTGGGGTTTGGCGCGGGGATCGGCGTAGCTCGTGCGGGTGCGAACGACCAGGCGCTCGCCGTTCGGACCGGTCGCCGTGACCTTGATGTGACGCAATCCGATCTTCGTGTTTCCGCGATCCGGAGCGTAGCCGATGGTGTAGCGCTTGCGGATATCCATCGCGATTTTTCGGCTGGTCGCAATCACGTCACTCGAGCTGGAGAGGATATAACATTCGCCGCCGCTGATGTCAGCGATACGGTGCAGCACGCCGGGATTGCGGTCCGGATCGTCCTCATCGAAGATGCCTACCGTGTATACGGTGGTCGGGGTGTTCTCGATCGCGTGCATCATCTGCGCGAGCGTGTGTTTGCTGGCGTTGTCGCCGCCGTCGGTCACGACGATCAGCGTCTTTTTATCCCGCTCGGCGAGATTCAGATGGTCGAGGCCGTCGATGATGGCGTCGTAAAGCACCGTGCGTCCTTCGGTGGGGTGGATTGACAGCGCCTGCCGGAGCAGATCGATATTGCTGGTGAAAGTTATGTCTTCCGGAAGCGCCGACATCACCTTGTCGTTGAAATCGAGAATAAATAACTGATCGTGCGGATTGCTGCCGTCGATAAAGGCCAGCGCCGCGAGATTGACGTCGGAACGCTTCGAACGCATGCTGCCGCTGGAATCGAGAATCAACCCGGCGGCCACCGGAACGTCGACGTTCTGAAACGAAGTGATCTTCTGCGGGATGCCGTTTTCCTCGATTTTGAAGTTGGCCTTTGTCAGGTCTGTGACGTATTCGCCCTTCGAGTTCCTCACGCTGACGTCGAGAAGCACCAGATCGACATTGGTCGAGATCTTGAAATCGCCGCCCTGCGGCAAAACTGCCGATGAAGTCAGGAAGAAGAGCGGGATCAGAAACAGCGCCGTCTTCATGTTCGGGTCCCGCTTCAATTATCGCCCAGGCGGGGAGGAGGCTGAAAAAAGTTCAGTATCCGCGGATCTTTTCCCTTGGGAAAACGTCTGACAGAAGAGTACCGCCGATTGGAGGTCCTGTGAAGAAGCTGCTGTTCGCCCTTGCTTTGACAGCCGGGCCGCTGTTCGCGCAGAGTTTAACCGGAACCTGGCAGGGCGTTTTATCGGTCCCGCAAGCGCCGGAAGGTCAATTGCGCGTCGTTTACAAGATTTTGACAACCGATGCGGACACCTTGAAGGCTGTGATGTACAGCATCGATCAGGGCGGTCAACCAATTAACGCCAATTCGGTTACGCTCCAGGGTTCCACAGTAAAGATTGCCGTGGTTGGGATCGGGGGCACGTTTGAAGGAAAACTCAGCGCCGATGGGAGCACGATTACGGGGACTTGGACCCAAGGCGCTCCGCTGGCGCTCACGCTGACGCGCGCTACACCGCAGTCGGCTTGGGCGATACCGGAGCCTCCGCAGCCGCCGAAGCTGATGCCGGCGGACGCAAACCCTTCGTTCGAAGTGGCGACCGTGAAACCGAGCCGGCCCAATGCGCCGGGCAAAGGAGTCCGGGTGGATCGCAGCGGCAGGCTCGCCACCCTCAATACAAGTCTTACCGATCTGATTACCTTCTCCTACGGGATTCACGCCCGGCAGATTTTGGACGCGCCCGACTGGGTGGGAACAGACCGATACGATATCGTCGGCAAACCAGACACCGCGGGCGTCCCCAACGACAAGCAGGTGCGCGGCATGATGCAGAAGCTGTTGGCGGACCGTTTCAAACTCACCTTCCACCACGGGAAGAAGGAACTCACGGTCTACGCGATCACGGTCGGAAAAATGGGGGCCAAGCTCACCCAAACCAGCGCGAAGGATGGCAACCTTCCTAGCTTGGGACTTCGGGGATTCGGGCGCGCCTTCATCCGGAACGCATCGATTCAGGATTTCGCAGGCTTTCTGCAGCGGGCGGTCCTCGACCGGCCTGTGATCGATCAAACCGGGTTGACCGCGAGATACGATTTCACCCTGGACTGGACTCCCGACGAGAATCAGTTCCCGGATCGGCAGGGATTGCCGCCGAAGCCTCCCGATCCGAACGCCGAGACCTTCCCGGATCTGTTCACGGCTATCCAGCAGCAGCTGGGACTCAAGCTGGAGTCAGTCAAAGCGCCCGTAGACGTGCTCGCGATCGATCACGTGGAGAAGCCGTCGGCGAATTGAATCAGAACGCGACGGGGTCCCAGACCGGACGCAGATCGAGTTCGAAACCCTCGACGGGCGCTTCTCCGGCTATGCGGTCGATGCCGGTTCGGACTTCCGGATCTTTTCCCGGCCGGTAGATCTCGACGGCCTTTCGCTCCGGATCGATCAGCCAAGCGAGCTGGGCTCCGTTATCGATCCACTCGCGCATCTTCGCGCGCAGGACGGGGAGGCGGTCCGTTTGCGATCGCAGCTCGATGACGAAGTCGGGACAGAGATGCCAGTAGCGGTTGAGGTAGCGTTCGTCCTGAGCGAGGACGCGCTGCCGTAAGTCCAGGCGGCATCCGGCGAGCGGCGCGCTCCGTTCGGCAGTACGAATCCGCCCGTTGCTTCGGGGGCTATCCCTCGGCGGTCGCGCGATGCCCACCTATGCAGTTGGGCGATAATCATGCCGTTTTGCACGCCCGCCAACGAATAGTTCGGGGGCGCGACGACGATTTCTCCATCGGCGGTTACTTCAATGAAGCAGTCCGGGTGTTGCGCGCAAAGCTCCGCAAACTGCTCGTCGTCCATCGGCGCCGCTCTCATTTCCAGTGTTGTTCCAGCATGCTGAAGACACGCAGGTCCACCCAGTGGTCGAACAGCCATTCGGCTTCTTTGAGAATGCCTTCCTCGGTGAAGCCGAGCCGGCGGGCAACCGCGCTGCTTCTCTGATTGCCGGTGGCGCATTGGATGACGATGCGGTGCAGTCCGTAATCGCGAAATCCGGCGGTCACGATGGCGCGGCAGGCCTGCGTCACGATGCCGCGGCCTTCATGCTCACCCGCGATCCAGTAGCCAATGGACGTACGGCGATGAAGCTTCTCAATAGCGTGCAGCCCGATGGAGCCGCACAATTGACCGTTCGCGAAAATCACCGTGGTGAGGCTTAGACGCTCGGCGTTATCGCGCTCGCGGCCGCCGATAAAGTCGACGAGGTCTTCTATGGAGAAACAGTTTGTGACCCACGGCAGCCATTGCCGCAGCCGCGTCCGGTTGCGGTCGATCAGGGCGTAAAGCTCCTCGGCGTGTCCGATCGACATGGGCCGCAGCTCAATGCCGTTCCCCGCGGAGATCGTCACTGTTTCCCGTGCGCCGGCAACAAGGGACTCCATTCGCCTTCTCCCAAGCGTATTCGCACCGGACTGCCGGCGGCGATGGGCCGATTCAGCAGGATGTTGGCCTGCCAGACGCCGTCCCCCAGCGCGCTGATCGAGTGCGCAGCCTCGGGCCGGCCTTCGGCTTCAATCGTGACGTCGGCCGCGGTCACCGATTGGGCCGGGGTGCGGAAGTAGCATTCAAGCGAGCCTCCGCGATTCACCGCCAGGCGCAGATCGCCCGCGGGGCGCATTTCGACGCCGCAGAGTTCCGGCGGCCCCGCGGGGAACGGTTCGCGCGCGTGCAGAATATCGCGCCCCGATTCGTCGAGCATCGTGAATCCGACCGAATTGCTGCGGGGGCTGTGCCGCGTGCGCAACCGCACCTCGTGCGGACCCGGCCGCAGGCCCGGCGGACGAAGACAGTTTGCCTGATATCCGCCTTCAGTTGCGGCGACAAACAACGCCTGCGTGCCGAATCCGTCGACTTCAACAAAAACCGAATCCTCCATTAATTCCTTTTCCGGACTCTGGAAAAAACAGGAAAGATATTCGTCCTTGAGCGGATGAAATATCGCCTTATAGGTCCGATTATTGACTGCCGCGTGCAGTTGCGGCGCGTCCGCTGAAGGCGCCACGTCGGGCTCGGGCCAACGGCGGCGGCAGATAATGGACGCGCGCTGGTTCGAGACGTTTTTCAGTTCCACCTGCGCGAATCCGGCCGAGCGGCACATGCCGGTCAGGCACTCGGGAGTCGGGCCAAACCAGTTATCGATCTGGCCGCCCAGTTCGCGACGTTCGTAGAATTCCATGACCGCGGGAATCGGCCTGTTTTCCGAGGGAATGACGAACGACTCGACTAACGCCAGGTCGGTCGAAAGTTCCACCGCTTTTTCGAGGCCCGATAAGGGATGCCGAAGATGATAGAAAACGCCGAAGAACAGGACGATATCGAAACGCCCCAGCCGCGCCGCGGATAGTTCATTCACGTCCATTGTGTGATATTCAACGCGGGAACCGAGGATCTGTTTCGCCTCGATAAAAGTATCCAGCGCGACGCAATCCATGGCCACCACTTCGGCGCCGCGGCGCTCGCATTCGAAGCTGAACCAGCCGTCCCAGGCGCCGATGTCGAGTACGCGTTTGCCGTGAAGATCCGCGGGCAGGCCGAAGAGGTCGAGGCGCCATCGCAGATGTTCCACGGGCTGCAGGCCGGGGAGAATACTGCCGTCGGGCAGGTCGATCGAGTGATAACGGACGCGATGGTAGAGGCGGTCGCTTAAGCGCTGGATGCGTTCTTCGTATTCACGGTCGCCCGCGGTGATGCGGGTTGGAGAGTCCGACATACTGCCTCAGTGTACGCCGCTGCTGTAAAATCAACGACGTGTTGAAGACCACCGCGTTTCTTCTGGCTTTTTGCATCGCCGCCGCCGGGCAAACCGTGAAGCCGATCATCGATAACGAGCGCGTCACCGTTTGGGACGTGACATGGGCTAAGGGACAGCCCAACCCTCTGCCGCGCACCGATCACGATTTCGTGGCCGTGTCGCTGACGAAGCGCGGCACGGCCGTTTTCAAACACAAGGGCGAAACGCCGGGTGAGGAAGGCGCGCGCACGGTGGTGATCGAACTGAAGGACCATCCGGTCGCGCCGATCGAGAACAAGTCCGGGTATCCGCTCGCTTTTCCGCGGCCGCATGTGAAGAAGTTGATGGATACCGCTCGATTCACCGTTTGGAGCTATCGTTGGAATCCCGGCGAGCCTACGCCGATGCATTTCCACGATAAGGACGTCGTGGTGGTTTATATGGAAGACACGGCGTTAAGATCGACGACGCCGGATGGTAAGAGCGTCGTCAACGAATATAAGTCGGGTGAGGCTAGGTTCAACCGGAGCGGCAGGATTCATTCGGAGTTGCTGATGCGGGGTACCGGCAGTGCGATGATCACGGAGCTCAAGTAGCGGTCTTCGGCAAAAGAGAACGCTCCCTCGCGGTCGCGGCTCGGAAGTAAATGCAAAAGAGCTCGCTCATGGTCGCGGCTCGGAAATAAATTGCAGATGGCGGTACGTCAGGGCTACGGGAAGACCGACCACGTTCGAATACGATCCGTCGATCCGATCGATAAAGCGCGAAGCCAGGCCTTGGATACCGTAGGCGCCGGCTTTGTCCATCGGTTCTCCGGACGCCACATAATCGGCGATTTCGAGGTCGCTGAGTGGCGCGAACCAGACTGCCGTGGACGCGATATCGCGAATGATGTGTTCGCCGCGTTTGAGGCAGATTCCCGTGATCACTTCGTGCCTTTGGCCCGAAAGCGCGCGAAGCATGCGGGCGGCGTCGGCGGCGTTCAGTGGCTTGCCCAGGATTTCTCCGGCCAGGACAACCGTGGTGTCGGCGGCGAGGACGATTTCGTCGGGTTCAGCCGAGATGGCCCGCGCCTTTTCTTCCGCCAGGCGCAGCACGTAATCCCGCGGGGATTCGCGCGGGAGCGGAGTTTCGTCGATATCCGCGGCGCGTACGGTGAAATCGATGCCGGCCGCCCGCAGCAGTTCGGCCCGGCGCGGCGATCGCGATGCCAGCACCAGCCTCAATGGCGCCCGTAACTCTTTTCGCCCGCCTCGATGGCTATCGCGAGCGCGTTCTGCCTCGGCGGCAGCGGGCAGGTGGCAAACGCGGTGAACGCGCAGGGAGGGTTATAGGCTCGGTTGAAATCGAGCACCAGTTCGTTCGATTTGGGCATTTCCGTATCGAGGAAACGGCCGGCGCCGTAGGTGGTTTTGCCGCTGGTCGCATCTTTGAAGATGAAAAACAGCCCGCCGTCTTCGGTCACCGGTTCGAGACGCATCGTCTTGCCTTTGATCGTGAACTCCGCGTAGCCGGGCGACGGATCCTCGTCGGTCATACCGAGTATGTTCGTGATGGCGATTTTCTTCGGCTGCGGATACGCGACCCACCGGGCGTGAATGCGCCAGGCGGGATCGGCGGGAAACCATTTGCAGCCGGTGAAGTCGCGGCGGGTTCGAGCATTCGGGTCGCGCAGGCGCACGCCGGTCTTTCCGCCGCGCTCGATGATCGTCAGGGAGACGTCGCCGATTTTCACGACGTCATTTTTCAGCTGGCGATTCCCCCAAAATACCTGGCCTTTCGTGAAATGCAGGATGCCGGCGCGCTTCGGCGTTCCCGCCGGCAGCACGACATCCGACTCCGAATCGGAACCGACTGTGTTGTCGCCTTCGTGCAGCCAGTAAAGGCCGGCGACGGAGAGCCAGCCGTCCCGGGCTTTTAGAGACGCCTCGTAGTCGGCCCGCCATTTGGCCGTTTCATCGATGAAAGAAGCGGCGGTCAGGGTCATCGCGGCGAATAGAAACAGAAGTCCTGTAGGGCAGGCTGGTAGCCTGCGGTCGATTGGCAATCGGCCTCTTCGATCCCGCTGCGAAAGGCCAGGCCGATTGCCAATCGGCCGCAGATTGACAATCTGCCCTACATGAGCCTCGGCGGAGCGTTCCACCGTTCTTGTCCGCATCCGCTTTGCTCCTATGATCGTCGCGACATGGTCGCCGAAGCGTGTGATGAAACCGCGACCGTGCCGCGGAGGAAAGAGACGATGCCCGATTTGGTCACGCTTTCGAGGATAGCGCGGATTTGAAGGCTGCAAGATCGACCTTGTCCATGAAGAAGCGCTCGATCGAAGCCGCCAGCGGCGTGTCGCCGTCGGTTTCGGCTTTGATGCGCTGCCAGTCTTTGTCGGTGCGAAAGGCGTCCCAGTTCTTTTCGGCTGCTTCCACACTGTCGTGCTCGACGATGTAGATCAGCAGCTTCGGATTTCCATGCGAGGTCCAATAGCCGAGGGTTCGGATGCCGTAGCGCGCGAAAAGCGCCTCGGTGTGGTTGGCGAAACGGGCAATCAGCGCGTCCATTTTGCCCGGAGAGGGGGTGTACATGCGCAGTTCATAGGCGTGACTCATGGTATTTCACGATATCGCGGATGTGAGTTTCGCGAGCAGCGCCACGCGATCCGCAATGCGATCGATCAGGATGCTTTCGTGCGCGGCGTGCGCGCCTTCGCCCACGGCGCCGAGGCCGTCGATGGTGGGGATGCCCAGCGCGGCGGTGAAGTTCCCGTCGGAGCCGCCGCCGGAGGAGGATTCTTCGAGATCGACACCCAGGCCGCCGGCCAGTTTGCGCGCGAGGGTGAACAGCGCCGCCGCGCCTTTGCCGCGTTCCATCGGCGGGCGGTTGAGGCCGCCGCCGAGTTCGAGCGAGCAGCGCTTGTCGAAGGGTTTGAGCGAGCGGAATTTGCGGTCGAGCGATTTCGCGTCGGATGCGCGCGGCACGCGGATATCGATCTCAGCCCATGCCTCCGCCGCTGTCACGTTCGAGCGCGTGCCTCCGGCAACGACTCCGGGATTCACGGTGATGCCGCGCTTGAGATCGGTGAAACCAGTGATGCGTTCGATCTGCCGCGCCAGTTCTGCCACTGCGCTGGCGCCCTTCTGGAAGTCGAGGCCCGCGTGGGCGGC
>JASHSD010000024.1 GCA_030036985.1 Bryobacteraceae bacterium | reverse complement strand
ATTCTCGGGCCGAATGGCGCAGGCAAGACGGTCCTGTTCAGGTCGCTCGTCGGCGCCACGCCCTTTGATGGTACGGTACGCTGGGCCGCAGGAACTCGTATAGGCTATGTGCCTCAGAAGCTGGACATCGAGCGTGATATCCCGATCACGGGATTCGACTTCCTGACCGCACGCACCGCTCTCGCGCGTGGGGTAAGGACCGATATTTCGCGTGTGCTGGCGCTCGTCGGCATTCCCCCCGACGTGGCGAACCAGCCGATCGGCGTGCTCTCGGGCGGCCAGTTCCAGCGGCTGCTGCTCGACGAGCCGACAGCGGGGGTGGACGAACCGGGGCAGGAACAGATCAACGAGCTTGTCGGCATTCTTCAGCGCGATCACGCGCTGACGGTGCTGTTCATTTCGCACGAGCTTACGGTGGTGAGCCGCTACGCCACGAACGTGCTTTGTCTGAGTCGTAGCGCCTCGTGCTTTGGCCCGCCACATACCGTGCTCACGCCGGATCTCCTGCGTGATATGTACGGCACGGACGTGCATTACCACGTCCACGGCCACGCGAATGACCGCTGAAGGGTTGGCGCTCGCGGTCGCCATGGCGGTGGCTTCGGGCCTGGTCGGCTGCTTTGCCGTCATGAGGCGGATGTCGCTTGCGGCCGACCCGCTGTCGCACGTCGCGCTGCCGGGCGTCGGCATCGCTCTGGCGCTGCGATTCCACCCGATATTCGGCGCCGCGGCGTTGCTGTTCTTCGGCGCGTACCTGGTTTGGGCGCTCGAGCGGCGGACCCGAGCCGCCACGGAAACGATGATCGGTGTCGTGTTTTCCGCGGCGCTGGCGATCGGAAGCATGACAACCTCCGGCGAGCAACTGATCGAGGCGCTGTTCGGCGCAACCGGCGCCATCAGCAGATCGGAGTTGATCTTCGGCCTCGTCGGCGCAGTCGCAGTGATCGCCTTCATAGTTGCGAAGCGGGACAGCCTGATCGTGATGCTGGTTTCGCCGGAAGTGGCGCGCACGGCCGGGATCAACGTGAATCGGCTGAACCTGCTGTATCTCGAGGCGTTCGCGCTGACGATCGCGCTGGGGCTGCGCTACCTGGGAGTGCTGTTGATGGGAGCCCTGATTATCGTACCCGCGGCCACCGCAAAAGGCCTGGCGCGCAACCTTACGGGCATGCTTGTCATGTCGGCCGGCATTGCTGTGCTGGCCACAGTGGTCGGTTCGTGGGCGGCGGGATGGCTGCACCAGGCCAGCGGTCCGCTCATCGTGATTGCCGCGACCGTGGTCTTCGTGCTGAGCCTTGCACGAAAGCCCGCTTAGGACGTGTCACCGAATAACCGATCCGTTTGCGAAAAACCGCTTGCTTGCGCGCGCGGCTCGGAACGGGCTTCTGGGCTGCGGATTCAATGCTTGTGCCGGTGGTGCAGGTCGGGAAAATGCACGTGCTTGTGGCGGAGCGGCGTATGTGTGTGGACATGTACGTGCGGCTCGCCCGGCGGATCGTCCGGCCCGTGTTCATGCTGGTGATGCTCGTCGTGCCTGTGGGCATGCTCATGGGTTATCTCCTGGTGCTCATGCCAGTGGGCGTGACCCTCCGTAACATGCAACCAGACGCCCCACAGCATCAGACTGCCCGCTGCAATGAGGCGCAGCGTTACCGGAGTATGGAACAACAGGATCGCCAACGTGGAGCCGATGAAGGGCGCGGTTGAAAAATAGGCGCCGCAGCGCGCTGTGCCGAGATGCCGCAGCGCCAGCACGTAAAAGACAATGCTGATGCCGTAACCCAGCAGCCCGACGATTCCCGCGAGCGCCAGGGCAGCGAGCGGCGGCATTGCCGCTCCCCGCAGAAACGCCAGGGCGATATTCACGCTGCCCGCGACAAGGCCCTTTACGATCACAATCTGCACCGGATCGGCCGAGGAAAGCTTGCGCGTCAGGTTGTTGTCGATACCCCAGCACACGCACGCGCCCGCGATGAGCGGGGCGCCCCAGCCGAACCTGGCCAACCCGCCCTGCCACGAGATCAGGACGGCGCCGCATAAGATAGCCATTGCGCCCAGAAAGATGCGCCGGTCCACGTTCTCGTGGAACACCAGCCAGGCGATCAGCATCGTGGCCAGCCCCTCGAGGTTCAGCAGCAGCGCCGCGGAAGA
Source organism: Bryobacteraceae bacterium (assembly GCA_030036985.1). Classification (GTDB taxonomy): domain Bacteria; phylum Acidobacteriota; class Terriglobia; order Bryobacterales; family Bryobacteraceae; genus BOG-234. Next base: position 6,035 of record JASHSD010000024.1, on the reverse strand, counting down.
AGCATCCGTGCGCGCAAGGCCCAGCATAAGCAACACCGGCCCTGTTATTCCGCCCGCCAGGATCACCAGCGCCAGCCACGGCGCATCGCTCCTGCGCAGCGGCGCTTCCCCGTTCTCGCTGCCCTGTAGTCTCAGCAGGCGGTAAACGGAAAGACCAGCGCCCGCGCCCAGGTACAGCAGGCCCGCCAGCATCCAGGGATCGATGGCGCCGATCAGCTGCTTGGCAAGCGGCGTGCTCGCGCCGAACAGCGCGGCGGAGGTCAGCGCCAGCGGCACACCTGGCCAGAGATGGCTATGATTATGTCCTTCAGTCATAGGCTGTCCTTGTCCTCAATTTCCATCGTCTTATTTTATTTCCCACGGGCTTCAAATTTGGCGCGAATCGGAGATCTCCAATCTCCATCAAATACGTAAACCCTCGATGCAGAGAAGACGCTTGACAATCGAGCAGTAAGCGCGAGAATCTCGTATCAGAAGGTATTGGTGGTGAAAGCCGGGTATTCACGAATGGGTTTTGAACTGGGATTGCGGGCACTTCCCGGCACCACGGCATAGAACGCGGATCTCGTTAATGGCTTTACTTAAGGTCACGAATACGGAGGACGGGCGGACGGTCGATGTCCTGCAAAGGCGGGGTCATCTTTCCTATTGCTACGGCGCGTGTTGCTGCGGTCGCACGGACAAAGGGTACCTGGCCGTGCCGGTCGACACCTATAAAGAAGAGTGGATCAATCGCAAGCTCCGGAAGATAGTGCATCTGACGAAGGGCGGCTGCCTCGGACCATGCGCTCTCGCGAATGTGGCGAGTCTGGAATTCGACGGCCGTTCGGTCTTCTTTCAATCGATATCGCAGCCATCGCAGATCCGGATGATCTTCGACTACATCGAAGCGATGGTCCGCGCCGACCGCTTCCTGCCCCCACCGCCCGAACTCGCCCGTCTCACGTTCGATTACTACGATTGGAGCCTTAGCTGCAAAGCAACAGGCTCCGAGGCGAGCGGAGCCGAAGAAAACCGATAAGAAATGTGAGTGGTGTTTTCGTTGTCGGGTGACGAGACATTCGTCTTCCGGTTCCGCCTTCCGGCCCCAGGTCGTGGGCCATGCTGGCGGAGTTTTTTCGTCACGAGCCGGTGCATCTGATTGAAACCACAACGTCAATGACGCGTCACAAACAACGAAATGACCTAATTGACCGAGTTTTTCATCGCCACGCGTGCTACCTTTGGGTCGGCGAAAGGGATGCGGTCAGAACCCGTGGTAAAATGGTGTCGGTCGATAACTCATCGGTAATGGACGAGGCTCCCCGCAGTTCGGCCCGGTCGGACGAATGTGATACCGGGTGCTCTGCCGTATTTCGAATCGGATTCGCATTCGCGCTTGCGATGGCGGAGGGAACGCGGTGAATCCACCGAGGAAATCGCGCCAACCACGTCGGGAGTCCTGGGGAAGCCGAGACCGGCCAGAGAGCAGCCGTGAGAATACCTGCCGGCGCGACTTGGCGCCCGTTCACGATTCGGTCGCGCGTCTGGTACCCCACTAAATAAGGACAGAAATAAAATGCACATCGAAGACGGCATTCTCTCCGCACAGGCATGCGTGGGTTGGTACGCAGCCACCGTCGCGTTCGTGGTGCCCGGCATCTACGAGATCAAGCGGCGGGTCCGGGAAAACCTGTCGTACAAGCCGTTTCTGGCCATGGTGGGTGTCGCCGTTTTCGTGATCTCGGCAATGCATTTGCCTGTGCCTGTCACAGGATCCTGTTCGCATCCCTGCGGCACGGCACTGGCGGCGATCATTATCGGTCCATTCGCCACCGCGGTGATTTCCGCTATTGTCCTGTTTTTCCAGGCTGTTTTCCTTGGGCATGGCGGCATCACCACCATTGGCGCCAATACATTCTCCATGGGCATTGCCGGCGGGCTGTCGGGCTATGCGTTCTGGAAAGGACTGCGCGCGGTCTCTTGTCCGGTATGGCTGGCGGCGGGCGTGGCCGGTTTTGTCGGTGATTTGATGACCTATCTGGTAGCCGCGTTCGAGTTGGCCCTGAGCCTGCACGGCCACGTTCCGCTGACAAAGCAATGGATGATCTTCTTTATAGGTTATGCTCCCACACAGTTGCCGTTGGCGATCGGCGAAGCCTTATTCACCTCGGCGGTGCTGGCGGCCATGCTCAAGCGCCGTCCTGACTTGCTGCCGCAAATAGTCGTAAATAAGGGAGCGTTGCTGCCGCAAATACTTGTAAAGAAGGGAGCCTGACGGATGAGCGCGACCAACACTCAAGTCCAGGCGTGCGGCTCCGAGGGCAACAACCCGGGTTTCTTCGACGGTTTCACCAAGGTGGCGCTCTCGATAATGATCGTCATCCTTTTGGGCATCTATGCTTCCGGCGCCTACATGTCGTCCCATAAGATGACGGGAATCGGCACCGACGACGTTGTGAACAACCTTGCCACTGCCACCAAAGCGCATGGCGAGCACCACCCGTTTGTCGAGTTGCCTGGCGATGCGGAACTCAGCGCTTTCTCGGTGGCCAACTTCTTTGCCGGCCTGATTGTCGGTTATCACTGGCTCAAGCTGTTTGGCCCCAAACCGGAAACCGGTACGAAAAAGGAAGATTGAGACATGGACCTGTCGCGTTATACCGCCGCCGGCGACAGCCCCCTGCACCACCTCGACGGCCGCGTCAAAACCGGGATCTTTCTGGCTTCCGTGGTACTGGCCGCGACGCTCACGAACTGGATGCTGGCGCTGGGATTATGGATATGCGCGGCGGGTCTGTTTTTGAGTTTGCATTTCCGGTTCCGTGCCTTACTGGTGCGCCTGATGATACCGATGGGGATTGCCTGGATGGTGTTTCTGAGCGTACTGTTCACGCAGGGCAGCCACCCGCTGTTCACGATTCATGTGAAATTTTTCACTCTGACCGCGTGGCAGGAAGGAGCCAGGCAGGGGCTTTTCCTGTTCATGCGCATCATGGCCGCGGTGACGCTCGCCACACTCCTGGCGTTCAGTACGCCGATGGTCGAGATACTGGAAACCTTGCGCCTGTGGAAGGTTCCCGGCATCATCGTCGATATCGCCGACATGATGTATCGATATATTTTCATCATGCAGGATACCGCGCATAACATGCGTTGCGCCCAAATCAGCCGCATGGGGGACAGCGGCTCGTGGGCGTATCGCGTTGCCGATGCCGGCAGGATCGCCTGCAGCATCCTGATCAAGTCGCTGGACCGCAGCACGCGTATCTACCAGGCGATGCTGGCGCGCGGCTACAATGAGAACTCCCAGGGACTCCGGTTCTTCACCCGGCCGATCCCCGTGCGCGACAAGTGGATCGGAGGGGCGAGCGCCGCAGCCATACTCCTGCTTGCCATTGTGAATGCCCGTTGGTCCTGAAAAACACGACGTGAATCTCATTGAAATCACCGACATCAGTTTTTCCTACCCTGATGGCCATAAAGCGCTGGATCGTCTGAGCCTGTCGATCGCTTCGGGCGAGCGCGTTGCCGTTATGGGACCAAACGGCGCCGGCAAATCCACGCTGTTTCAGATGCTGAATGGTTTGTTGCGGCCCAATGCCGGCCAGGTGGTGGTGGATGGATTGCCGGTGATGGGCGAAAACCTTCCCAGTGTGCGGCGTAAGGTCGGCATGGTTTTCCAGGAGTCCGACGACCAGCTGTTCAACAATACCGTGTACCGCGAGGTCGCGTACGGTCTGGCGAATATGAAAGTGCCCCAGGACGAGTTGGACGCGACCGTCAAGTGGGCGCTGGACATGGTCGATATGCGCGATTTCATCGACAAGACGCCATTCAATCTCAGCGGCGGTGAAAAGAAGCGCATCGCGCTCGCCAGCGTTCTTTGTATGAAGCCGCAGATCCTGGTGCTCGATGAACCGACCAGCGCGCTCGACCCCAAATCCAGCGCCAAACTGGTGTCGCTGCTTACCAGTCTCAACCACGATCTGGGCATCACGCTCGTGTTCGCCACACACGATGTGGATCTGGCGCCGATGCTGGCCGACCGCGTGGTGCTGATGGAGCACGGCAGCATTCAGTTCAGTGGTACGCCGGCCCAGGCGTTCCGGGAGAAGGATCTGTTGCACCGCCTGGACCTGCGCCTGCCGCACATCGCCGAGCTCGCTGAGACTCTGATGAATGACGGGCTCTTGCCGGCAGGCGATCTGCCGCTGAATATCGGGCAAGCCGTCGCGCTGTTCAAGAGAGCTCTGACCGCGTGTGGTGATAAGGAACCTCCGAACGTAGCGCGCGCCTCCTGGTGAGCGGCTCGATATTTCGAGTTCATGAAGCCCGGCACAAGCGGACACCTTTGGTGTGTAAGGTCACTCGGTTGGACGGCCCAAATGGACACCCGAGGTGCTTAGTGATCGGTGGCAGGAAGCGTGCTAAAGGCTCGGAAGGAGTTGAGCATGAGCCATACAACACTCGAACCGGAAATTCACGAGATCCAGGAGAAGTTACAAAAATTAGTATCAGAGAACCACGCGGATCAGCTATTGCAGATAATCCACAGGACAGGCTGGACCGATACGCAGGCGCACCTTGTTCGTGTCATTCTGGACTCCGTAGTTCATAACCTCGAGGGAATTGAGCGCGCGCAGCGTGCGCTCCTGCAGGCTGCCGGCGAGATTGGCAAGCCTGTCCATCGCAAAACCGCATAGATTTTCCGCGTCATTGCCGTTCCGCCCGCAGCGGAGTTCTGAATGTGCTGCTGCGCTTCTGGTCTGGAAGCGCAGCGGCAAAGGTGCACGCAAACAGCGCATCCAGTCGTTTCGTGCGAATGCGCGCGGGCAACTCACCAATTGCTGAGCGCGAGCACTCCCTCACCAACATGATATTATTGTTTCTCGTTCTGTAGTTTTTGCCTCCGCGCGCCCAGTGCCGGTTTTGCACTGTGATAAAATCCCTTTGGCGAACATTTTACCTTTCTAGTAAGCCAGCACCAATTATCAGATGGATGAGTCTCTCCATAGTTCGGCCCAGTCGACCGATTATGTTTTCCCACGAGCCCATCGACTGACGCGGAGTCTGACGTGGCTGTACGGCAGTGCGGCTGTGGGCGTCATGCTGTGGCTTTTCCTCGGTCTCTTCTTCGTTTCGGCACGCGAGTGGACCGTCGGCGGCATGGCTGTCCTCGTGTTGCCGGCGCTTCTGGTGGCCTTCACGGCATCGGCTGCCACCGCGGCCCTCACCGGCGCGCGATTCCATCACACAGGGCCCGTCGGCACCCCAAGCATCGAGGCGCGCTGGGGTTCATCGATGGCGAAACTGCACAAGTGGTGGACAGGCGGCATTGAAACCCCGCGCGCCGAGACGTGGTGGAGCCGACGGATCGCGAATGCCGGTTTTGCCGCGCGGCAGGGACAAGCCATCATCGTAACTTCGGGCGCACTGCTCATTTGGTTCATCGAACGGATTCTGTGGCCATCTCAGCCGCCCCCCGCCGCGGGGTCCGGAGCAGGCGTCTCCGCACTGATCGTGTTCGGGCTCGCTTTCGGTTCTGTCATGGCGGAGCGCACGGTGAACGCGTTTCCGGAGCGCCAGATGCCCGAAGCCACGCAGCTTCGGCGTTTGCTGCTTTTCAGCACCGGCCTGCTGGTCGCGGCGGCTGTTTTTGAAACGGCCCGCAGCGTCGGAGTGATGTGGCTGCGTTGGCCCCTGTGGCTGATTGCCGTTCTCCCGGCGCTGGTCATGCTGGAGCTCGATCTGCGCGCTCTGGCGCGCCTTTTCCTGCCGCCCCCGGCGCTTTCGGACGCTACCGCGGTAACGGAAAGTCTCGTCGCCGCCGTAATCACCGGCGGACCCCGAGCGCCCGCCGCCCTGATACGCACGCATTTCGGACTGGATTTCTCGAGGAGCTGGGCCGTCTCTTTCCTCATTTCGGCGCTGCTGCCGGCTGCTTTCGGCACCGGCTTGCTGTGTTGGGGACTTAGCGGCGTCAAGCTGATCGATCAGGACCAGCGCGGTATCTACGAACGATTCGGCGCCCCGGTCGCCGTGCTCGGACCCGG
>JASHSD010000404.1 GCA_030036985.1 Bryobacteraceae bacterium | reverse complement strand
TCGGTGGTCTGGGACGCAGGCTGCAGAACGGTCCTTATCAGTTCGAGCCGCGCTTGCCGATCGTCGATAAGACCGGATTAACCGCCAAATACGATATCGACGTGACCTGGATGCCGACGGGTATGAAGAGCGAAGATCTCGATAAGGTTCCCAAGGACCGGCTTCCGCCAGATGTGTCGCTGGCGCAGGCGATGGAGCAGCAGGCCGGCCTCAAGCTGGAAGCGCGGAAGACGCCGATTCCGGTGGTTGTTGTGGACCAGATCGAACGGCCGTCAGGGAACTGAAGGCAGGCCTGATCCGTCGGGAACGCTCCCTCGCGGTCCCGGCTCAGAATGGGTTGTCGCGAGGTTCCGCATGCTCGAATCCATAGTGTTCCAAGCGTGCCCGTCAGGGAACTGATAGCACTGTCGGGAGAAGCGCTCCCTCACGGTCGCGGCTCAGAATGGGTTGTCACGATGTCGCCTAACTCGCGCAGCAACGGGCCCAGGCCCGCTTCGTAATTGCGCCAGCGTTGAAGCGAGCTGCGGAAAAGAGGTTTGCGGACCTGAACCGCACTGGCTGTTCTGACCGGACGAGCGCTTTCATGGAAGCTGAGGCAGCGATCGTCCCACGGCAGGCAGCAATACCCGATCAGTCGGCGCGCCTGACCTTCGAGGTCATCCAGCACATCCTCATAACCTACGTCAAGCATGGCTTCAGGCGGAAGCACGGATCGCCAGTGAGCCATCAGCTGCCGGTAGGAGCGGTAGAAGCGGCCCAGCTCCGCAAGATCATAGGTGTAGTGCTGACCCCTGGTGAACAGCCTGGAATAGCATGACAGGCAGGTATCGATCGGGTCCCGCATGGTGTGGACGATCCTGGCGTCCGGCAGAACCAGACGTATCAGACCGATCAGGAGGAAGTTGCCCGGGCACTTATCGACGATGCGGACCTTACCATTGCCAAAAGCGAGCAGGCGATCGACATAAGATCGGCCAATTCGCCGCAGGGTGTCGGCATCCAGCGCGGGAACGCATTCCGGGTATGGAGCGGGCCGGGGATTCTCATTCAACACACTGTTGGTCACCATCTCGAGGTCGTTCAATTCGCCGGCGCCGTGAACTTCGGGATGACTGGCCAGTATTTGTTCGATCAGAGAACTGCCGGAGCGTGGCATGCCCAGGACGAAAATCGGCGTCGGCGAGGGATCTCCCGCGCCACGGAAGCGATCGAGCAGGGCGCGGTCGAATACCGCCGATACGCGCTTGAAATACCTGAGGCCGGTTTCTTCGTCATATTCGATTTGCCGCCGTTTCAGCTCGTTGCCTTTGCTGAGCTGAGCAAACGCCCGTGGGTAGTCTCCGCAATCGTCGAGCGCTTTGGCCAACGCGAAGTGGATCAGCGGCATCTCGCCAGCGGGCAAATCGTTCCCGCGGGCCAGCGCTTCGAGCGCGGCCAGATCGGCGTCGCCGGGACGGAACGTTTTGATTGCCGACAGATTGTAATGTGCTTTGGCGCAGTCCGGCCGGACCGCGATCGCAAGCCTGTAGTGAGCCTCTGATTCCTGGAACTTACCTTGATACTCAAGCCCAGCGCCAAGGGTGTTATGCGCTTCGATGTCACTCGGATTGACGGCTAACACACGCTCGCAATGCGCCACTGCCTCTTCGATTTTGCCTTGCCGCAGCAACGCGACGCCCAGGTTGTTGTTGGCGTCAGGATGGCCGGGGCTCAAGGCGCGGGCGCGCCCGAAATGCGCCGTGGCCTCATCGACTCTGCCGGTCGACGCCAACGCGGCGCCCAGATTGTTGTGCGCGGCGGCGTAATCGGGATTGAGAGTTACCGCGCGTTGAAAATGCGCGATCGCATCACCGGTTCTGCCTTGTGCCGCCAGCGCGGCGCCCAGATTGTTGTGGGCATCGGCAAAGTCCGGTTGGAGGAGGAGGACACGTTCATACAGCGATATGGCGTCATGGATCCGACCGGCCTGGTGACAACTCACCGCGTCACGAAAGATTGCCTGCGCGTTCCGGGGCGGCGGCTGGGGCTCCGGGCGCTTCACCCCAGGGCGTTGTTTGCGGCTTTTGGGCAATCAGAACCAGCTTAATCCGCGGTCCATCGGCAAAATGAAAACAAGTCCCGCTTGCTTGCGCGCGGCTCCGTGTCTCTTTGCGGGCTCTTATTGCTTTGTCGCGGCGATTCCCGGAGCCTGCGGCTTGTTTCGTTCGCTCATCACCGTACCGTCAGGCAGCGTGAGTGAGACGAACAATCCGCCGGGTTGGCCGGTGAGCATAGGGTGCACCCCGACGCTCACCTTATCCCCGGCCTTGATGGTATTCGATTTCCAGCCCGCTTTCGCCAGGATGCCGGGAGCGGTCATTTCGATATTCCAGATATCGACGCCGCCCTTGCCGTTGGGGACTTCCATTTCGATCCAGGAATGGGGATTGACCCAGCCGAATCCTTTGACAGTGCCGGTCAGCGTCACTGTCTTCGCGCGGTCGAAGCCGGTCATCGAGTGATGCGCGTAAGCCGGTCCGGCTATCCAGAGCCCCAGTACGCAGGCGCAGGCGCTCAATAATCGTTTCATCGTTGCTCTCCTTAAATAATCGCGGTCAGCGGATGTTCAGACTGGAACTCGTGCTCGGCAAATGGTCGTTCACGTTCGGCAGGCATTCCGCTTCGGTAATATCGGTGTCGTCCATGCGCTTGAAGCGCTTGGTCCATTTCCATTCGCCTTCCCAACTCTTGGGGTCGCTGGCGATGGTCTCGATTTCAAGCGTCTTGCCGCCATCGATCAGGCGCATGCGCTCGACCAGATGCAGCGAGTCGTCGACCGGAACGCCGGTATCGATCCAGTGATGGCTGTCGTTCACGAATCCCGTGGTGTCGACGACCAGCGTGTCGCCTTCGTAATGCCCGATGGATTCGCCGTTAAAGGTGCGCACGACGACGTCGGGATCGGTATGCGGCCTGCCGTCGAGATAAATGATGCGCACCGCGTTCAGAAACGCGCTGATCATGTAGATGGCGGTCGGCTTCTGAATCATGGCGATGGGCCAGACGCGCGTCATGATTATCGGCATGCCCGCGGGCCAGCAATGGCCGATATCGTCGTGATAGGCCTTGCCTTCCTTCCGGGCTTTCATGGCCGCGTCGTATTGGATCTGCGAAGGCGGCGTGAGCTTGAATCCGGGAGGCGGCGCGAACTGAAACGGATTGCCTGGTCCGAGGGCATGCTGCCATGTGCCGGTGATGTCGAAGGGCGCTTTCGGGCGCGGCTTGTTGAGATTTTCCGGGGCGAGCGCGCCCAGCTGGTCCTGCGCGATAGCCGCGGTTCCGCTTATCAGAATCAGTCCGGCGATCGCGGTCAGGGCGATTGTGCGTCTCATTTGCTTTCCACCTTCATGCGGACCACGCCTTTGTCGTCCACATATTCGCGATTGTTGTCGCAGACGAATTCCACCATCTCGTAATCCTTCGGCATGCGTTTATAGGCTACGGTATAGGTGATCGGTTTCTCCAGCACGACAGGGTCGGCGATGGTGATCTGGTCGTGCAGAATATCCGGCGCGAGCAGGTGAAAGCGCTCGGTAATGCGGATCTGATCGCTGTGCGGAATGCCGCGATAGACCGAGACCGAGGTCTTGATTCCGACCGTGTCGCTGACCAGCGTATCTCCTTCCCAATGGCCGACCGAACGCCCGTAATAACCGGGAGCGACGTCCTCAATCTTCTCCTGCGGACGGTCGAGATAAATGCGGCGCACCTCGCTGAAGGCTTCCGCGATGATGGTGATCTGGTTCGGCCTTTGGATGAATTCGACGGGGTAAATCGCGACAGCCATCATGGACGGAACGCCATACGGTTTGCACTCAACGCTGGGAGTATCGAGCTGCTCGCCGCGTTTGGCGGCATCGGCTTCGCGCGCGCGCTTCTCTTCGTACGGCTTCGCGTATTCGGGCTTCAATACGATGGGCGTAGGCGCGGGCGGAGCGAACTTCGGATCGGCGCCGCGGCCTCCGCGATAGATTCCCCAAACGCCGGTCAAGTCGGGAGGGGCTGTGGCGGACTGGGCGAGCGCGATCGCCGGCGTTATCATCACGCCGAAGCAAACGAACCACTTCATATTCGAATTCATGGCGTTGACCCGAAGGAGAGTTACGGTTCGCGGCCGGGTCCGTTGCCCAACTGGCGGCCGTCCGGCAATGTGGCTTTGGCCAGGAACCCGCCGGATTGTCCGTTCTTGAGGGGGTTGATGATTAGGGTGACCTTATCGCCCTTATGCAGGCTGCTGAATTTCCAGCCGCTCTGCATGAGGATGCTGGGGCTGCCCATTTCGATGCTCCAGTGTTTCACCGCGCCTTTGTCGTCGGGGACATCGAGTTCGATGTAGACGTGCGGGTTGGTCCACTGAAAATCGGTGACATTGCCGGCAAGCGTCAAGCGCTTCGACATGTCGAACATCGTGAACGAATGATGCGCCAAGAGAGGCGCCGCGCCGGCCAGCAGAACAAGCCCGGCAAGGGTGATGCCGCGGACTTTGAAGGTCATTGGGAGCGAGTCTATCGCGCCTCGCGAGCCGATGTCAAACCCTGTTTGGCGCCGGCTGCGCCGGGTCCGGTTTCCGAAACTATCCCTAGCCGCGCATAAATCGGCCGCACGACCCTCCGTATCGCCGGCAATTTCCGCGCGAACAACAAACTCCCGGCCAGACAAACGAACCCATTGAACATCACCGCTCCCGGCGCCCCGAATCGCGCCGCTCTATTTCCGGTCAGCAGACTCCCGAACGGCATCATGCCGTGAAACGCCATCGAATAAAACGCCATCACGCGCCCGCGCTTCTCGTCGTCCACGATGGTCTGGACAATCGCCGTGCCCGTTCACGAGCGAGGCATCAGGTTCGCGGAGAAATCAGGAGCCGTTGGGAACAGACGGGAAGATCGGCGGAACCGTCAACAACCGAAACGGTCACGAGCGTTGAAGAGATATGAATATGGTCCTGCATCTGTGGCGGATGGCTTTTCGTATCCGGCCATCGATCCGGCAACGCGCAATAGGGAGGCGATGGGACTGGTGACGATCGAGAGCGCGGAACCAGCAAGGGTCAGGGCGAAGGACGAGGGCTTGCGCCATGCCTTGCGGGCACGCTTGCGGAGGTCGTTGGCGATGTCGTCCAGTTCTGCCTGGCGCAGTTCGAAGGCGACCTTTCTCTCATCCTCCGGCATGCTCGAAAGCTCCATGGCGAATTTCCGGACAGATAGCACGTAGTGCTTATGAGCTTGCAGGTTCTGCCTGCGGAAATCCAGGACCTCGTCGATGGGAACGGGTCCGAGGTCTACCGTGACGGTGTTCAGGTCGAATTCGATAACGCCCCAGCGGACGGGTCGGTCTTCACAGCGACGAGTTCGGTGAGCGCGCGAACCATGTTGCTCATGTCGGTCGCGGGGCTGAGGGTCGCGTTAAGGGTGCCGCCGTACGGCCGCAGGATCTGCGACAGGAACACCAGAACGAGGGAGCGGACTTTCGGATGCATCGGGATCGACACCTTGTCCTCGCTGTCTTTGGCGAGTCCGCGTTGCTTCAGCTCCTCAACGATCATCTTGTACAGATCCTCGTCGCCATACGCACCGAGGCGTGACATCGATATTGCGTGAAATGCGGTCTGCTCTTTGGCGAGGTCGTCAAGGACGCCGGACGTTATCACGTCCGTCATCGCCATCGCTAGTTTTTCGGTTGCAGTTTTGTCGACGGCTTTCTCAGGCTCGATGATCTCCAGCAGGCCGTGCTGCTTCAGTCCTGCGACGATGGCGGGGTCTACTTCCTCTGGCCGACGCTTCATGTAATTGGGGACGAGAAGGGCGACGCCATCGAAGAACAGAACGAGGTTCTTGATCCAGTCGCTCTGATACCACATC
>JASHSD010000403.1 GCA_030036985.1 Bryobacteraceae bacterium | reverse complement strand
TCGGCCCCAGATATCCGGTGACCTCACCGGCGCAGGCCGAAAAATTCACGTCGTCCACGGCCGCGATACCGCTGAATCGCTTGCAGACGTGGCCCAGTTCGAGGGTCATCATCGCCGCGCCCTGGAAAAGAGGCCGTTCCAGGAAGTGTCCAGGCAGAGCCACTGCGCCTTTGGAGAATAAGTGGCGGTAACCTCCGAGACATGCAGCAGCCCGTGTCCGCGTGAGCATGTCGATTCGGAGCCATACCATTCCAGAAACGTGTGCGAAGGAGTGCCGATGCGAACCCGGTTGGTCAGCAATCGAAGACACACCGGGCAGCGCTGCTGCTGATCTGTTATCACCCAGCGCAAAGCAAGGATGAATACCGCGTCGAACCCGAGCGCCAAAAATCCTCCCAACTGACCCATTAGAATCTGAACGACAACTCCACAAAGTATCGTAGGCTGCACGAGCGCGATCTTCATCGCCAGAAACATGCCCCTGCGCAACCTGCTCTGCCAGGTCATGGAAGAGGGATTAGTGGGAGCCCGCCATACTGCCAGCGTGCCGGGCAAAAGCAGACAGGAAAACAACAGCATCGTGGTGCATGCTCCCGGCAAGTCGCGAGCTCTCAAGCCTGATAACGGCTCCTGGTGCAGAGCCGTCACGCGAACTGCGATAAAGACGCTTACCGCCGCGAAGGTTACCATCAAGGCAAGGCAACTGAGCGGGGACTTCGGATGTATTCCTCTTTCGCCTGTCCCCCGCCTCAGGCAAAGTGCGTCCCTAAAAGCTCCCATACAGAACCGCGTTGCCCCTCGCCGCGGGATATACCAGAGTTCGGACTGCCACTCCTTGAGCCACTCCGCGCGCCGATCGCCGGGCGCCAGGAGAGATGTGGCCCAAAGAATCGTGTGCTGCAGCCATTCGCTGTTCATTTGTCCGCTACCTCCTCCGTCGGAACCAGGCCGGCCAGCAACGGATAGCGCTTTCGCGAGGATTCCAGCGCCGCTTCCCCGGAGCGAGTGAGCCGGTAATATTTACGCGGGGGCCGCTGTTGGGCGTCCGCTATCGACCAGCGCTCCCATTGGGATCGAATTAATTCGCTATCTTCCATCCGACGCAACGCGGGGTAAATAGTTCCGCTGGGAAGGCCGGTCACCTCCATCACCGCGTAACCATAGATATGGCCGGCGCCGATGGCCTGCAGGATCATCGCCGAAGTGTGGGTGAGTTTTGTCCCTTCCACCACGGTACAAGTATACCTATGTAGATGTCTATCTTGCAAGAGAAATCGACTTCTCTTGGTGCGCGCTGGTGACAGAGAGATACTGGACGGTTCAAAATCTGCACTTCCTGCCAAACGATGGTTCAAAGGCAGGATCGACGCATCCGGCGAGTTCAGATCTAAACGACTCGGCTGCGCCGCACGGCCACCGGATAGTTCAATCTGCGGCCAACCGATGCTTCAAATCACAGGGGCCGGGCTGCGACGCCCGCCTGGGTAAAGTAGAAGGTTGCCTGGCGTCCTGTTGCCATCGAGTGCCGAAGAACTGCGCGATGCCATTGCCGACGCCAACGCCGCGCACAAAACCATCGAACTTTTCGGCGGCGATTCCAAACGCCTGATGGCGGGTCCGGTGGCGCCCGCCGATCTGCGCATCAGCACGGCCGGCATGCGCAAAGTGCTGCAATACGAGCCGCGTGACCTCACCATCAGCGTCGAAGCCGGCGCCTCGTTTTCCGAATTGAACGCCTCGCTCGCGCGCCATGGCCAGATGATTCCGCTCGACGGCCCGTGGGCCGCCGAGGCCACCGTCGGCGGCATGATTGCCGCCAACATCAGCGGCTCGCGCCGACGGCTCTACGGCTCCGCGCGGGACCTGGTCATCGGTATGAAATTCGCCACGCTCGACGGCAAGCTGGTGCAGTCGGGCGGCATGGTGGTCAAGAATGTCGCGGGGCTCGACATGGGGAAACTCATGATCGGCTCCTTCGGCACCTTGGCCGCGATCGCCTCGGTGAATTTCAAGCTGACGCCGCGGCCGGCCGTCGGCAGAACGGTGCTGTTCACCTTCGACGACATCCAATCCGCCATGGCCGCGCGCGATGCGGCCATTCGGGGCGTGCTGCATCCGGTCGCAGTGGATCTGCTGAACGCCGTTCTCTCGGCGCAGTTGGGAATGAAAGGTGTGACGCTTGCGCTGCAGTTCGCGGGCAACGAAGCCGTGATCGAGCGGTCGGTGCGTGAAGCCGCCGCTTTCGGCCCCATGAAGGCTCTCTCGCCCGAGGAGGAACAGCATTTCTGGAATTCGCTCTATGCCGTGACTCCGCGCCATCTGGAGAAGTTTCGCGAGGGCGCCGTGGTGCGCGTTTCGACCACGCTCGCCGAATGCGGCGAAGCTCTCGCGAGCGTGGACGGTCCAAGCCATGCTCATGCCGCATCCGGCGTCGTGCGCGGCTGGTTCACGCGTCCCGACAATGCGGCGAAGTGGCTGGCCGCGGCTGTCGGCAGGGGATGGAAGGGCGTAGTCGAATTCGCGGGCGATGCGGCGCGTCCCAATCTCCAGCTTTGGCCCGACCCCGGCGGCGACTTTGCGATCATGAAGGAGATCAAGCGCATGTTCGATCCGGGAAACCTACTCAATCGTGGACGCCTCTACGGTCAGCTCTGAAGCCGGCGACAGGCCGAAGCAGGCCGATCTCGACCGCTGCGTGCATTGTGGTCTGTGCCTGAACGCGTGCCCCACCTATCGCGAGCTGGGCGTCGAAATGGATTCGCCGCGCGGCCGCATTTATCAGATGGTGCAGGTTGCCGAAGGCCGGCCCATCGGCGATTCATATCGGGAACATATCGATCTTTGTCTCGCCTGCCGGGGCTGCGAGAGCGCGTGTCCGTCGGGCGTGCAGTACGGCCGGCTGGTGGAAGCCGCGCGGGCCGAGATCGAGAGCAGCACCGTGCGCTCGTGGCCGGCGCGTCTGCTGCGGGATTTCGTTTTCCGCAGGCTTCTGCCCTCGCCGACGCTGCTGACGGCCGCGGGCGCGATGCTGTACGTCCACCAGGTCAGCGGTCTGCAGAAGGTCTTGCGCTTTTCCGGGCTGACCAAGCTGCTGGGACCGCTGGGCGATCGGGAAGCGCTGGCGCCGTCGGCCGAAATTCCGTTCTTCTTCCGAAATATCGGACTCACGTTTCCGGCCGAAGGACAGAGGAAATACCGGGTGGCCATGATGGCCGGCTGTATCGCCAATATTTCGTTCGCGCGGCTGAACGAGGCCACGGTGCGCGTGCTGCGCAAAAACGGCTGCGAGGTGGTGACGCCGATCGCACAGACCTGTTGCGGCGCGCTGCATGTGCACGCCGGGATTCGCGATCAGGCGCGGAAACTGGCGAGGCAGAATATCGACGCCGTCTTATCCGACGCGGAGGGCTTCGATGCGATCGTTACGAACGCGGCCGGCTGCGGTTCGACGCTCAAGGAATACGACGAATTATTCGAGAATGAGCCAGAATATTTGGAGAAGGCGAAGAAATTCAAATCGCTGATGAAGGATGTGACTGAGTTTCTCGCGGGGATCGAACTGAATCGCGATATGGCGCCCGTCGACGCCACGGTGACCTATCAGGATTCCTGCCATCTGGCGCACGGGCAGAAAATCCGCAGCGCGCCGCGTCAGCTTCTGCGGGCGATTCCGGGACTGCGGTTCCGGGAGATGCCGTTATCGGATATCTGCTGCGGCAGCGCGGGGATTTATAACGTGCTGCACACGGACCTTTCCATGGCGATCCTCGAAAAAAAGATGGGAAATGTGAAGCTGGCGCAGGCGGAGATCATCGCGACGGCGAATCCCGGTTGCATGCTGCAGCTGGAAGCCGGAGTGCGCAAGTGGGGACGGGGCGAGCGCGTCGCGCATGTGGTCGAGCTGCTCGACGAAGCCTATCGGCGCGCCGGATAAGCTGCGCCTCAGTTCTGTGAAGGGTGCTGCACGCTGTCGATCACGACCACTTCCAGAGGTGCTTTCGCCGGCTCCAGTTTCAACCCTATCTGCTGCGTTGCGGTGAAGAGCGACGGTGATTCGCCTGGTCCCAACTCCTGGCTGAATTCAAGTTGTACGTCAATGAGGCCGCTGAAGCCCGTCTTGTCCAGAATGATTCGATCGGATTTCCCCTGCAACAGCATGACGATTCGAGGGACAATTATCGCGGTACCGGTCACCGTCGTGGCGCTTGGCCCCGTGACCATTCTCAACGCGCCTCGCGGCAATGGGCTTAGCTGCTGCCCTTCCGAGACGAAGCTGATGAACGACCGGCGTGGGTCGGGCGGAGTCTGGTCTGCCGACAGTTTCGGTCCGTTCTTCGTGAGGACCAGATTGTATACCGGCAAATCCCGCGTTTCCCGATGCGCACGTAATTGAAACCGGTCTTCGAGGAGCGATTGGAGCATGGCTTTGGTCTGCTCGCCTGGGACAACGCGCGCGTTGCCTTCGGCTTTGGCTTCGATATCGAAGTGGTCTGTCCTGGCCCAATCCGGTCCGCCGATGATTTGCTCATCCAGGAACTGGCCATTCGCCGGCGAATACGCATACGTCAGCAGATTTCTCAGAGTCACATTCTCTGCCACAAGCCTGTTTCCGCGCGGGCCCATCGAGCCGCCGTCGCTGCCGGATGTGTTGACGCGGATCGACGCCACCTCGAAAGACGGTTTTTGCGCCGATCCCTGGCAGACAAACAAAAGGAGACCCGCGCCGAAAATGCATTGCCGGATCATCTCGTTCCCTCCTCGCAGGCAATATGGTTATTCTGAATACGGCGCATTATTATATGGTTCCACACGAAATGACGACGACGGCTTTCGATCTGCCCGGTTACCGCCTGACGCGGAACCTCGGGCTGGTGCGCGGGATTGTGGTCCGCTCGCGTTCCGTGTTCGGAACCCTGGGCGCGAGCCTGCAGACGCTGGTCGGCGGCGATATCACGCTCTTCACCAACCTGTGCGAGAAGACACGCGAAGACGCGTTCGAGCGCATGGTGCAGCACGCCGCACAGATCGGCGCGCAGGGCGTAATCGGCGTGCGTTACGACGCCACCGAGATCATGCAGGGCGTGACCGAGGTGCTGTGCTACGGCACCGCCGTCCAGGTGGAGAAGGCCTGAGCAGACGCGCTATTGGGCGGGTTCGAGACGCAACAGTGCGCCGTCGGCCGCGGGGGCGCGCGCGATGTCGCCTCCATTTTGTTCCGCCAGAACGTAGAGCAATCCGTCCGGTCCCTGGCGCACGAACCGCACGCGCAGGTGCAGGTCTGTGAGCAGCGTCTCGCGCCGCAGTTCTTCGAGATTCTTGTTGACCACCACACGTTCCAGTCCGCCGGTGCGCGGGATCTCGCCGCGGCGCGCGCTGCCGATAAACAGATTGCCCTTCCATGCGGGGAAGCGATCGCCTGTATAGACCTCGATGCCCGAAGGCGCGATGGACGGGATCCAGAGCAGCAGCGGCTGTTCCACTCCCGGACCCAGCGGCGTCTCGGAGACGCGAGGCCCGTCGTATTGCCGCCCGAAACTGAACTTCGGCCAGCCGTAATCGCGGCCGGGCAGAATCAGGTTCACTTCGTCGCCGCCGTTGGGGCCATGATCCGTGGCCAGGATGGCGCCGCTGGCCTCGTGCAGCACAAGACCAAGCTGATCGCGGAAACCGTAAGCATAGACCTCGGGCCGCGCGCCGGTTTTGCCGACGAACGGATTGTCTGAAGGAACCGAACCATCCTCGCGCAGGCGGATGATCTTGCCGTAGACGCTGCCGAGATCCTGCGCCTTCGTGCCGAACGGACCGCCGGTGGTCATGTACAGCATTCCGTCTTTACCGAAGGCGAGGCGGGCGCCGCTGGCGGTGTCCTGCCACTCGCCTGTGAACAACTCGCGCACATCGGCGAGGGCTTTGCCGTCGAATTTGCCGCGCGCCAAGGTGATCGCGAGTTTCGGTTTCTTCGGATCGGTCGCGTCGACCTTGTTCCAGGTGAAGTAGACGACGTGGTTTGAAGCGAAATTCGGGTGGAGCAGGATCTCCTGCAATCCACCGCCGCCGACGCGCGGAGTTTTCGGCAGGCCGGCGATCGGCGCGGGATCGAGCGCCGCATTCGCGTCTGTGGCGTGATGGATGATGCGCAGGCCGCTGCCGCGTTCAACCAGAAGCGCGTCGCCATCCGGAAGGAAGGCGACGCTGAACGGATGCACCAGATCGCGCGCGACCACCGTCACCCGCAGCTTGTGCTGCTCGGCGGTATCGAAGACGTAGGGACCCGGACCCAGCTCGACCCGGGCGATGCCTGGTTGAGGCGGCTGGGCCTGCTGGGCGAAGACGGGCGCGGCCAGCGCCCCTGCCAGCGATGCCACGCGAAAAACACTTCGGCTACGGATACTACGCATAAAAACTCCTGGACTTATCGGATCTAAAATTGATTGGATCTATTATGACGCGCCGGGAAACGGCTGCCGCTCGCGATTATCTTGTCGGATCCGGCACTTTTGCGAGACGGCGACTGAGGCACTCCGGACAGGTGCAGGCATAACATCTGAATGTTTGTGACAAAGGCCGCGTATCACCCCGTCAACCTCGTGAAACCTGGAACCGATGATGTCGAAGTACTGGGCGTCGCCGGAATTGTAGGGGCGGAAAACCGAGTAGGCTATGTGGTCGGCAATCTGGATCAGGCGAGAAGGCTTGGAATCGACGAAAAATGGGGTATCGGCAATGTTCTTCAGGGAACCCCACCTGGCGCCGACCTTTCGGAATTCGCGGCTGAGTTTCTGGAGCGAGGCTTCCCGGGTTGTTTTGTCGAGAATGACAAGGCCGCGGTCGCGGTCCCCGGCGGTTCTTTGCTTTGCAAGGAAAGTATCAAACCTCTGGCACAGGTCTTCGAAAGCCATCCCCACAGGATCATGAGAAGCGTAGCTCTTCTTTTCGATCGCACAGGCGAAGAGCCTGGCCGTGTCGTAGCTCCCGCGGACGACGTTGAGAACCGCGTTGAGCACGCCTCGCGCCTCATCCGCGCGCATGGCGTTCCACGGCACTTCACGCCGCGAAAATACAGACGATGCGTGAAACTCTATGTCTTCAGGGTTGGCGGCGTTGAACGGCGTGGCGAGTTTGTCAATCTCGCGGCTGAACCATTCCACCTGGGCCTCATACACACAGATGCCGCCCAGAACAAAGTAATCCTCGGCCGTATTCGCAGGTGAGCCTGCGTCATCTTCGTGTCGCTCTCTTTCGACGCCTGTTCGATCCTGCTGATGCCTTTGATCGTCGGCGTCGAAGCCATGACGATCAAGGATCAACGTGTCCACAAAGCGTCGCCACGTCGCCATGCAGAACAGCGGGATCAGCGTGAGCCAGCGATACGCCTCCACCGTGTTGCGGAACCCGAGCATGCCGCCGCGCCAGGAGGAGTAGTTCACCTGCGACATATCGCCCGTGCCCAGCTCATACGGCAGACCGATCCCGGCCATGATGCCCTGCAGTTCGGTCATCTTGTACTCGCGGTAACCGCCCGCCGCCGGAGGGTTGTTGAACTTGATCTCCTGTCCTGGCTTCAGGTACTCGACCATCCCTGGCTGGAAGGTTTCGACAGGCGCTTTGGTGACCGGGTCTGTACCTGAAATGCCGAGTGGATCACCCTCGATACCTTCCGGCTGCTGCACGAACGCGGTGACACAGGCTTCGACTTTCTTTCGAACGCGCTCGGCGTCGCAGTAATCGTCGAGGTCCCGGAGCGCCATCATCACGGGCGAGAGCCACGGCACACCTCGCACCTGACCGGGTCGGAGCACGCGGTAAACGTGCATGATCTGATCGGCTGGCACCGGCTGGCTGATGATTCCGCCGCGCGGATTCAGAATCAGGACGCCGCCCGGGTGGTAACTGAACAGCCAGTAGGCGGCACGGCGGCCCAACTCGTCGAACTGCACGCCCTCCATCACGTGGCCGTTGACCAGCCCCATCGTCCGGGACTGGTCTAAGAAATCTGCCTCCAGCATTTGAAGCTGTAGAGGAACGCGCAGATTAGAGGCGGCCAGACGCGGGCGAAACCGAACGAGCGCTTCACCGCTCTCCGCCATCGTTCGAACGGCCAGCGTTTGCATCTCATAGAAGTCCAGGCGCTGAGGCGTGTCGCAGGCATCCGCGAAGAAAGGCCACTCGGCGTCGATGATCTTGTCGATGGCGGCATTACCAGTCTTCGCCTTCGGAACGATTCCCGTCCCGACCACGTTTCCGGCCAACTCTTCAATCGCACGCGCGGCATACGGGTTGTTGCGGATCAGATCGCGGCTCCGGTTGCGGAGCCAGATCAGCGATCCCATCAACTCGACGTTGGCGTCCGTCGAGGCGGCGTACCAGCCGTAGGCGCGACGACCCGCGGTCGCGCCATCATAGCTGAATCGTTGCGCGTGCCGATCCAGATAGTCCTGGGTCAACGCCAGCGCCACGCGACTCCGCACCCTTTGCAGGGCGCGCTGCGGCGCGACAACGCCGATGGCTCGGTCGAGGATGTTCATCTTTCT
Source organism: Bryobacteraceae bacterium (assembly GCA_030036985.1). Taxonomy (GTDB): domain Bacteria; phylum Acidobacteriota; class Terriglobia; order Bryobacterales; family Bryobacteraceae; genus BOG-234. Next base: position 679 of record JASHSD010000403.1, on the reverse strand, counting down.
GCCGGACGATGCACCGCCGTTCCGCCCAGAAACGGCGGCTGCGGCGAACTTCAGACTGACAAAACAGGTTAAGGCTTTTCGTAGTACTTCAGTACTGACCGATGGTGCCGGGCGAGTCGGCCTGACGAGCGTTCATCCAAGAAAACGAATTCACATCCGGGAATTCACATCCGGGATCAATCGCCCCTCTCGTTCGTGATAGAATTTTCCGTTCCACTAGGAGGAGGTCAGCGGTGAGCATATTCAGCCGGTCGAGGGATGTCGACTTTTACGCGGATCGCCTTGCTGTCCAGATGGCCAAGATTGCAAGGCTGGGCTTAAAGATTGAATCACGTGTAGCGAGCGCCGCCCAAAGCCGTGCAAACCGCGATTTCATCATGGACGCCATCAATGCGTTCAAGAGCGTCGGCGGGACCTCAGGCGATGGTGCATTGGAAATTTACCGGGACATCGATAGGGATATCGATACGATGGCGTCATTCTTGGAGGCCTGGCAACGTGCAGTTTTCACCGACAGCAGAGTACTGGCTCTTGCGAAGGAGTTGCATTCGGAACTCACAGAGCTCCGGGGGCTGATTAAGGACACGCCACAGGACATGATGATCAAGTGCAAGGAAATAGTGATGGACAAAATTGGCAGGTAGCCTATGTCCGTAGTCGAACTCCTTGGCGTAGTGGT
>JASHSD010000402.1 GCA_030036985.1 Bryobacteraceae bacterium | reverse complement strand
GGCGCATCCGTGATCGGGACCTCCGGCGCGCGCAATCCCACGCTGACCGTGCAGGCCTTAGCCTGGCGCACCGCCGATCGCCTGATCTCGAATTGGAAATCCATCGCCTGACACTTGTGCGACGTCGCCACCAATCAACGGCGGGGAATCGCGTTCACAATGCGCTCGTACTGAGCAGACAGCGGTCGTCCGGGCAGTGAGGGTTATCATGGGAACGCAATGGGCTGCCTCTACATCGTGTCGACGCCCATCGGCAACCTTGAGGACATCACTTACCGGGCTGTTCGCATTCTGAAAGAGGCCGCGGACTGGATCGCCTGCGAGGACACCCACACCACCCGCCGGCTGCTCGATCATTACGGCATCGAGACGCGTCTCCTCAGCTATCACGAGCACAACGAAACCGAACGAACTGAGGATTTGATCGAGCGTCTGCGTCAGGGCGAAACCGGCGCGCTGGTGTCCGACGCCGGCACGCCGCTGCTTTCCGATCCCGGCTATCGCGTCGTGCGCGCCGCAGTGCACGAAGGCATTCGCGTGGAAGCGCTACCGGGTCCTTCAGCATTGCTCGCCGGACTGGTGGTTTCGGGATTGCCCACGGACCAGTTTCACTTCGCCGGATTCCTACCCGCGAAGCAGGGCCAGCGCACGCGTCTGCTCGAATCCCTGCGGGACGAACCGGCGACGCTCATCGTCTATGAAGCTCCGCATCGCATTCTGGAATCGCTCGGGGATATCGCGACAGTGCTGGGCCATCGCGAGATCGTGGTGGCGCGAGAGCTCACCAAGATCCACGAAGAGGTTCTGCGCGGCACGGCTTCCACGATTGCAGGACAACTCGCGGCGCGCGATGCCATCCGCGGTGAATTCGTGGTGTTGATCGCCAAAGCAAGCGAACCGGCGCACGACGATACTCCGCCCGAAGAAGCCGTCGCCATGCTGGTGAGCGCGGGCGTCGACCGCATGGAAGCGATGAAGACCGTCGCCCGCGAACGCGGCCTGTCGAAGCGCGAAGTCTACAAACTGGTCAACGGCACAAAACTAAAATAGGTCTTTGCAGCGACGCATCAAAGTCATCGGAGGCGGTCTCGCGGGCACGGAAGCCGCCTGGCGGATCGCGCAGCGCGGCGTTCCGGTCGTGCTCTTCGAAATGCGCCCGGTGCGCACGACCGACGCTCACCAGACCGATCGCCTCGCCGAACTTGTGTGCAGCAATTCTTTGAAAAGCGATCTGCAGCCATCGGCATCATGGCTGCTCAAGGAAGAGCTTCGCCGCCTCGATTCGCTGCTGCTGTGCGCCGCCGGGAAATCGCGCGCGCCGGGCGGTCATGCGCTCACGGTCGATCGCGTCGCTTTCGCCGAAGCCGTCACCTCGGCTATCGAATCGCATCCGCGCATCGAAATCCGGCGCGAAGAAATCGGCGAAATCGATCCGGCCGAGCCGACCATCGTCGCCACCGGACCGCTCACCAGCGACAACCTCGCTGCCAACATCGCGCGTCTGACCGGCTCCGAGCGCCTCTTTTTTTACGACAGCATCAGCCCCATCGTGGACGCGCATACGGTCGATATGAACATCGCGTTTGCGGCCTCCCGCTACGACAAGTCGCTCGACGGCACGGGCGATTATCTGAACTGTCCTCTATCGCGATCCGAGTACGAGCGTTTCGTCGATGAGCTTCTCGCCGCGCAAAGCGTGGAAGCCCATGTGCCGAACGATGTCCCTTATTTCGAAGCCTGCCTGCCCATCGAAGAGATTGCACGGCGGGGCCGCGACACGCTGCGGTTCGGTCCGATGAAGCCGATGGGCCTGATCGATCCGCGCACGGGCAAATGCCCATGGGCGGCGCTGCAACTGCGTCAGGAGAATCTCCGCGCCGACAGTTACAACCTCGTGGGATTCCAGAACCATCTGCGGTTCCCCGAGCAGAAACGCATCCTCCGTCTGATTCCGGGACTGACCAACGCGGAGTTTCTGCGCTATGGTCAGATCCACCGCAACACTTACATCAACGCGCCCGCATTGCTCGATGCTACGCTCCAACTGCGCGCGCATCCCGATGTCTTTTTCGCCGGACAGATTTCGGGCGTGGAGGGTTACGTCGAATCCATCGCTACGGGACTGGTTGCGGGGATGAACGCGGCGGCGCGCGCCTGCGGCGAACCCGTTCATCCCTTTGCGCGCGAAACGGCAATCGGCTCGCTTTGCCACTACGTTTCGCACGCGGACCCGCGCCACTATCAGCCCGCGAATATCGCGTTCGATCTTTTCCCGCCGCTCGATCCCAACCCGCGCGACCGCGGCGAGCGCCAGACCGCGGTCTGCAAACGAGCTCTGGAAATGCTGCATGTCTGAGCTTGCCCAGGCCATCGACGATTTCCTCGGCGAACGCGCGCGCCGCAACGATTCCGCGCACACGCTGCGTAACTACGGCGCAGATCTGCACGAGTTCCTCGACTACTTCTCTCCACCCGGAACCGAGCCGCCGCCGCTCTCCGGCATCGACCTTCTGAGCCTGCGCGAATGGCTGGCGCATCTCTACGACCGGCCGCAGAAACCCGCGACCATCCGCCGAAAGCTGGCCTCGCTGCGGTCGCTGTTCCGATACCTCTCGCGCGAGCACCGCATCGCGGGCGACCCCGCGCGTTTGCTGCGCCTGCCGAAGATGCCGAAGACACTGCCCGACGTTCCGAACACTGAGGTCACCAATGCGCTGATCGATGGCTCTTCGCGCGAGGATCTCGGACGTCCGTTTCCCGCGCGCGATCGGCTGTTGCTGGAACTGCTCTACGGCTGCGGGCTGCGCATCAGCGAAGCGGTCGGGCTGAATCTCGAAGACTTCGATCGCACCGAGCGATGGATTCGAGTGCGCGGCAAAGGCAGAAAGGAGCGGCAGACGCCGTATGGCTCGAAGGCGGCCGCGGCACTCGATGCGTATCTCGACGCGCGCCCGCCGGCGCTCGAACCACGCGCGCTTTTCCTGAACCATCGCGGCGCGCGCCTCACCGATCGCGGCGCACGCAATATCGTGAAGTTTTACGCAACGTATGTGGCGGGAGATTCCTCCATCCATCCGCATACGCTGCGCCACGCTTTCGCCACCGACCTGCTGAGCCACGGCGCCGACCTGCGCGCGATTCAGGAACTGCTCGGGCATGCGCGTCTCTCGACCACACAAAAGTACACGCAGGTCTCGCTCACGGATTTGATGCGCGTCTATGACAACGCGCATCCCAAGGCGCGCTGAAGCCTGTATTACAAAATCTAAGCTGCGCGTTCCTGCGTTTTCGCGAGCTGCCCGTAAAGTTCCATGGCCTCTGCGATCCGGCCTTCCCGTTCCGCCGTTTTGATCCGCAGCTTCAACTCGCGAATTTCACTCTCGCGATCGGCGTCCCGCAACGCTTCCACACACGCGAGGCCGTCTTCGAGCGTTGCCGTTGCCCCGGAATCCAGCACGATGGCGGCAAGGCTGTCCTGCATCTGCGGATCGAGGCGCTCATGCAGCGTATTGAAGTTCACGATTTCGCCCGCTTCATGCATCGCAATGAGCGTCTCGAAAATCGGCGCGGCGCGCAATTGCCTGAGCGCCGCCAACCCGCGCAGACGGCTGACAAGCTTCTCGCGCGCCTCCGCATCGTTCACCAGCAGAGGAAGCAGAATGCGATCCGTCGCGCGCGCCGGGTCCGTTTTCGGCAGTGGCGCTCTCTCCACGCGGTCCGCCGCCAGTTTGCGAAAATGCTCCAGCACCGGGCCCGGATCCACGCCGAGATAACCGGCCAGATCGTTCGCATAAGCGATCCGCGCCAGCCTGTCGCTGAGGTCCTGGATGGCGGGCACGAGCGTTTGGAAAGCGTCCACGCGCCCCTGCGGCTCGCGCATGTTGAATTTTGCGCGCGCCCGGTCGGCCAGCCAGTAGAAGTAAGTTCTCGCTCCCGCGATCCGCTGTGAGTAAGCCTCGGCGCCGTGCTGTTTGCAGTATTCGTCCGGATCGAGGCCGCCTTCGAGCTCCACGATCCGCACCTTGACGTTTTCGTCCAAGAGCAGTTTGATGGAGCGCTCGCTGGCCTTCGCACCCGCGCTGTCCGGGTCGAAGTTCAGATGCAGGTTCAGCGAATGGCGCTTCATCGCGCGGATCTGTTCTACCGTCAGCGCCGTGCCGCACGACGCCACCACCTCTGTAACACCGGCCTGCCATGCGCCGATCGCGTCCATATAGCCTTCGACCAGCACGATGCGGTCGAGTTTCATCGCCGCGTCCTTGGCCCGATGCAGGTT
>JASHSD010000401.1 GCA_030036985.1 Bryobacteraceae bacterium | reverse complement strand
ATCCGGGAGCCTTCCTTCGACGTGGCGAACTCCATTCGGGCCACGATGAATGTCCATGTTATCCCGGTGTAATTCGGCGACCCTTCCGTTGCGGTCAACAACGGCATTTCCGCCCCCGCGAAGCTGAACGCCCCTCTCGCCGGGACGCAGGGCGCGGCTTGCTTCGGCTCGTCCCCCACCAACTGCGCCTCTGCCGGGCGCTGCCGCTCTACCGGGCGCCGTCGCTCTACCGGGCGCCGTCGCTCTGCCCGGTGCCGCGCGGCCGGGCGCAGCCGCCCTGCCTGGAGCTGCCGCGGGCTTGGCTGGGGCTTTAGCCGCCGGCTTTGCAGGAGCGGCAGGCTTTTTCGGTGGATCGGCCGCGTGCACGCTGACGCAGGCGAGGAGAGGCGCCAGGAACAACGCCTTCAGGCGCCCGGCGGAACGGGTTCCCCGGAATCGGTTGGTTTCCATGTAATTCAATTCCTTTCGTAAAAATCGCCTGAATCAAGCCGCTATTCGGCCGCCGTCATTTTGCCGTTCATGAACGTTACCTTGACGCCGTCGTAAACGTAGATCTTCTTCGCGCCCAGATCCACGATGTTTTTCGGCTGCCCCATGATTGCCACCACCTGGTCAATCGTTTGTCCGACGCTGACCGATTTCGGCGGCGCGGGGTCCGCGGGCGGCGGAGGGGGCGGCGGAATATCCGGCAACGGAGCCGCCGAAACGGGGGCGGGTCCGGAGGCAGCCTGCTGCGCTGTCGGCGGCGCTCCCTGGGGTGCGCTCTCAGGAGCGGCGGGAGCGGCGGCGGCCTGCTGGTCGGGTGGAGCGATCTTGAACACCTGATCGAGAACCGGTTGCACGAGCGCCATATCCCCTTTCGCCAAGGTGCCCTTGGGGAACTCAACCTTGAGGGAGGCGGTGTAACGGCCCGCGTCATAGGCATCGGAGATCAGGTAGAAAACGACAGCGTCTTTATTCCGGTCCACATCGATCCTGGTAACGAAGAGCTTTTCTCCGTTCACAAAGTCCCGCCCGGTGCCGGCGGCGCTCGATGCGGTAGAACCGCCTGGCACATAAGCGCCGAAGGCGCCAAGCCCCCTCCGCAGATGCTCGGCGGCGCCGGCCTTGATCTGGCCATCCTTGTATGTGTTCTGCGTGGGAACCTTGTTTGAAGCCAGACCGGCGGACAGACCTTTCTTCTGCAGCACCAGCACCGATCCGGTGGTGACAATCGCGGTGTTGTCCGCCGTTGGTGTCGTGAGAGCGTATTCCGACTCGAGTTGTTTTTCGAGAGTGGCCGGCGCCTGGGCCTGAATCCGGACCACCGCCGCAGCCGCCGCCAGTACCGCGAACAGGGTACGGGAAACTGTGTGACTATTTCTCATATTTGCCTCTCATGATGTCTGAATCATTTCTGAACTCCGTGATTGCCCTTCAGATAGTGTCTACGCAAAATGCGAACGCAAATGCCCATCGAGTGCACTGCGGCGCCGGCTGCGGAGCCACGCCCGACAAGCTCAACCGCACGAACCTGCGCCCTAGGACCGTCTGGGAATCGCGTAAGCCAGCTTGTATCGGGTTCATCGCGCGCATTCGCGAAACTGCGCTTTTCACAAGAATAGCCGAATCCCAGAGCCCCGACGAGACTTTTTCACCGAAAAATCGGCAAGTCATTACTACGTGCGTCGCAGTCTGTATTTAATAAGGGCGATCACATGCAATCCTTATACTCGGAATCGTCCAGTCGGCTGGATCACGTGCGGGCTGAATTACGGCTGACCGTGGACCATTGGTGCGGCCGTCAGCAAGCTTGCGGCGGCGAAGACAAGCCGGGCCTGGAGGAAAGCGGAATTGCGGCCGGGGGGAATCGTCAAGCCAAAAAACAGGTGTTTCATTTCGTTTATCTCCTTTAGCGTCATTTTGTTGTTCCTTTCTCAACACTGCCGATAAATATGGCTTCACGAGCCGTTGGCATCGGCACCCCGGAAACCCACGAATCGGGCGCGATGGACACCGGCGGCTGCACCTGCGCTGGTGGCCCACAAAGAAACAGGAACGCGGCCGGAGCCGTGAGTAACAGGCAAGGCTTTCCTCTGTTGATCACGTGTACATGCCTCTCAAAGTGTTAAGCGCAGAAACAGCGCGCTTTTGTTCAATCTTCAGCGAGGACGCGGAACCGTCTTCAGGGTTTTCTCGCTGCCCTTCATCTACCTATACGCAATTCGGGTTTCAGAACCGACATGCGGATCGCCAAAATATGAGATCGGTCGAGCGGCAAACGCTCGCACGGGTCTCTCCGTTTCCCAAAGAGTAGTGGCTTCTAATGCCTGGGCGACGGGGCTGCCGCGCCCGCCCTTTGCGCCGCAAGCTCGGCTCGGAACTTATTCGCGCGATCCGGTTGATTGAGGGCGTCATAAACAGCGGCAAGGTCAGTGCGAGCCTTCTCGATCCGGTCTGTCTGGGCGCCAGGCTGTTTCACCAGCACCTCGTATCCGGCCAGCAGATCGCTTTCGGCTTCCTGATATTTGTGTTCCAGAAGCAGCGTATGCCCCAGCTGAATCCGGGCGATTGCGGTACTGGCATGACCGGCCGGCAACTTTTCGACAAAGCGCGAAAGCGCCTCCCGGTATTCCGCTTCGGCGCGGGCGTATTCCTTTTTTTCGAGGTAGACCTGACCCAAGTTGAGGAGCGCGATACCGACGAGATAATGCCTGTCGCCGTACACCGCGCGGTTGATATCGGCCATGCGCGCGAAATCCTTTTCCGCGTCGTCCAGATGACCGCGTCGGATTTCCAGCACACCCAGTGTATTGAGGCCCATAGCCACCTGGGGATGAATCTTTCCGAGCACGCGCTCCTGAATCGCAAGCGCCTGCTGCAGCACGGGCGCGGCCTCGTCGTAGCGCCCCTGATAGATGAGAGATTGGCCGACGGCGGCCATAATGAGCGCGGTATCCGGATGGTCCAGGCCGTACCATGACTGTTTGATTGCGAGAGCCTGGCGGTAATAGCGCTCCGCGTCGGAATCGTGTCCCAGGTCGTGCTGCACCAAACCCAGACCGTAATAATCGTCCGCGAGTCTGGGGTGAACCGAACCGTAAAGCCGGCGGTCCATCGCCAGGGCCTGTTTGTAGAAGGAATCGGCGAGGGGCAGGTGGCCGAGATAGTAATGGGCCGTTGCCAGCTCGTTCGTGCTGTCGGAGAGATCCGCCGTTATATCGTGTCTGGCCGATTGAAGCCGGACCGCCGCGTCGAGGGTCTTGACAGCTTCATCATAGGCGCCCCGTTCCTCCTGCACACGTCCCAGTGCCGAAAGATCCCTGCCGATTGCCGGGTCGCCTGGCGCAAAATGCCTTCGATCGATGGCGAGACCCTGACGAACCAGATTTTCCGCCTCCGGCAGATGGCCCTGGTCAAGGCGGAGCGTGCCTATAGCAACCAAACTGTCGGCCACATCCGGACCATCGGGGCCAAGTTTCTTTCGCCGCTCCAGCGAGGACTTCATCAGAGGATCGGCCTGATCGAACTTTCCAAGCTTATGGTAGATATTTCCGAGCGTTTGGTAGAGATCGGCCTGCACCGCGGGTTCGGCGTTGAGGGTCCTTGCGCTCTGGACGCCTCTGTCGAGAAGCGTCACGACGCGCAGATTATCGGAAGGTCCCGCGGTCTTGTCCCCGCCGTCGAACAGATTCAGCGTAAACCGTTCGATACGTTGTGTGCGTGTCGTCTCCGCGACGGCGACATCGCGCGCCCTCGCAAGTCGAATCACAAAGAACGTGACCAGGCCGATAATCAGCGTGGCGGCCGCGGCGGTCGCAGCCAGGGCGCGCCGGTTGCGCCGCGCGAATTTGCCGAGCCGGTAGCGCGCACTGTCGGGCCGGGCCTCCAGCGGTTCGCCCTTAAGGTAATGATCGATGTCGCGGATCAGCGCTTCAACCGATTGATACCGCCTTCGCAGGTCCTTATGCATGGCGGTCATCGAAAGGATGTCGAGATCGGCCCAGCCGGTTTTGCCGGCCTGCCGCAAATGCCTGCTCGCACGCGGCATCGCGGAAAGCCGCCGGGCAACCACCGAGGGCGGTTCCGGCTGGTGCTCAAGAATCATTCGCTCGGCATCGGTCCGGGTCTGGCCCGACGGATCGAACGGAAGCCGCTCGGTCAGCAGCTCATAGAGAACCACTCCCAGCGAATAAACATCGGTCTGTGTCCCGAGGGGCTCGCCGCGAATCTGTTCCGGTGAAGCATAAGGAAGGGTCATCGGGCGGAGTTCGGTCAGCGTCCGCTCGAATGGTTGATCGGGGTCGTCTAATTGCCTGGCTATGCCGAAATCCAGAAGCTTAACGGCGCCGTCGTCCTTCACCAGAATGTTGGACGGCTTAAGATCGCGGTGAATGATCGTCTTTCCATGCGCGTACTGCACCGCCTCGCACACCGCGCGGAACAAGCGTAGCCGCTCGTCGAGCGGGCATGCGCGCTCCCGGCAATAGTGCGTGATGCGCACGCCCTCGACATACTCCATCGCGAACCAGGGAGTGGCGTCTTCGAGCGTGTCGGCATCGTAGATGCGGGCAATCAGCGGATGCTCAAGCAGCGCCAGAGTCTTCTGCTCGCGGGCGAACCGCCGCCGCCCTTCCAGCGAGTGCAGTCCGCCGCGCAATAACTTGATGGCCACCAGGCTGCCAATATCCTCGCGCCTGGCCAGAAAGACGACGCCGGCGCCCCCCTCGCCCAGAGTCTTCACGATGGCGTACGGTCCGAACTCGCCGTTGGCCGGGATCGCGGGAGCGGGGTCAATCAGGCTGCGTACAGTACGGGGTAAATCGTGGTCGAACAGCGATTCCGCTCCCCGGTCCTCATCGAGCATTGCGGCGAGTTCGGCCAGAAGAGCTTCGTCGCCCCCGCACGCCGCCTGCAGAGCCGGCTTTCGATCCGAGTGGGGCAGGTCCGTTACACGATGAAAGATTTCCTGAATACGCTCCCAACGTGAACTGTCCATCGCGGCAATCCTTTCGATACTCTCGGTAACGTCCTACATATGGTCGTGATTCCTGCGAATCTCGGCCGCGAGCCAGGCCCGTGCGGAGCGCCAGTCGCGCTCGGCCGTCTTTTCCGAGACGCCGAGCGATTCCGAAACTTCCGCAACGTTACATCCGGCGAAAAACCGGAGCTCGACCAGTTTCGCCTGCCGAGGACTCCACGTTGCGAGCTCGTCGATGGCAGCCGATAGCCGCAGCAAGTCTTCATTACGTTCCATCGGAACCCCGAACGAATCGTCAAGGGTGACGAACATGGCCACTCCGCCGCCGCCGCGCTTAAAAGCCTGCCGGCGCCGTGCGGCGCTGGTTACGATCTGGCGCATCACGCGCGCGGCCAGGCCTTTGAAATGCGCCTCCGAATCGAAGGACCTGGCAGAGGATTTGGCCAACTTGATCCAAGCCTCATGCAGCAGCGTGGATGTGCTCATGGTGGCGTTGGCGTCATTCCGCCTGACCTGCGCGGCCAGACGAAGCAGTTCTTTGTATGTTTCATCGAAGAGATCGTCCATGGCGCCGCGAGGATCCGCAGCGGATTCGACGGCTGCCGCCGATGCCATCGCGCCGGCGGCAGCCTTGGTTAACAGTTCCGTTTTGAATCTTCGCCTCGGCATACCGGTCCGCCCACCTCATCAGTCGAGCCGAGTATCCCAAGAATTCTACCACTCCACAACTCCCTGGCTGTGATGTCAGACGGTTGCGTTTTCCACGATCCGGACCGTCAGGCGGCAGCCCCTGGCAATACGGACGCCCGCGCCGACG
>JASHSD010000400.1 GCA_030036985.1 Bryobacteraceae bacterium | reverse complement strand
ACGGCCGCCGCGAGGATCAGGATGGCGCAGTTGATGAACATGGCGCCGTTCAGTGCCACGGTGCAATCGATCAGATTCCATTTGCAGGCAGCGCGCTTCTCCTCGGTGGAACGGCCGAAATCGCGCGTCTGCACGAGGGCGGAGTGCAGATACAGGTTGTGCGGCATCACGGTCGCGCCGAGAATCGCGATCGCCGTGTAGAGACTGCGGTTATCGATCCACGGCAGGATGCCGCCCGCGATGCCGAGCGCATTCGGCTTCGCCATGAACAATTCGGCGGCGAAGCAGACGGCGATGGTTGCGATCAGCCCGAGAATCACGGCCTCGAGGTATCGAATGCCGAGCCGCTGCATCCAGAGCACGAGCAGCGTATCGAGCGCGGTGGCCAGCACGCCGATCAGCAAAGGAATATGGAACAGAAGATTGAGCGCGATGGCCGCGCCCAGCACTTCGGCCAAGTCGCAGGCGACGATCGCAATCTCGCACAAAAACCACAGAGCTAGGTTGACCGGCCTCGGGTACGTTTCCCGGCAGGCCTGCGCCAGATCGCGTCCGGTGACGATTCCGAGCCGAGCGCCCAGCGTCTGCAGCAGGATGGCCATGGCGTTCGACATGACCAGCACCCAGAGCAGCCGGTAACCGAAATGGGCGCCGCCGTCGAGATCCGTGGCCCAGTTGCCGGGGTCCATGTAGCCGACGCTGACGAGATACGCGGGGCCGGAGAAGGCGAAAATACGGCGCCAGAGCGATTCATGATCCGTGCGCACGCTTTCGTGCACGTCGGATAGAGACCGGCTTGGAGCAAGATTCCCCGGGACCACTTACATACAATGTACCGTGAGATTCCAATGAACGAACCCGAACCATGGCTGCGCGGTGTTATCCCGGGCATTGACCCGGTAATCGGGCATCTTCTGCGCGCGAGCGAACAGATTCGCGAAGACATCCACCGCGCTATCGGTCCGCTGAGCCTCGAACTGTTACAAGCCAGGCCGAATGGGATGACATCGGCCGGTTTTCACGTCAAACACCTGGCCGGAAGCACCGGGCGGCTCTGCACATATCTGGAAGGCGGGCAGTTGAGCGCCGATCAGTTGAAGGCGCTGAATGAGGAGGCTGCGATTCAGGAGTTGGCCGAAGAGTTGCTGACCGCGGTTGATGCGGCTCTGGATCGATACGAGAGCCTGATCCGCGCTCTGACTCCGGAACAGTTCGGCGAGATCCGCGAGATCGGTCGGAAGCGTCTTCAGACCACTGCCATCGGTCTCGCCATCCACATCGCCGAGCACGGCCAGCGGCACGTGGGACAAGCGATCAGCGCCGCGAAGTCAGCGACTATGCATCGGCCGCGGGCCGGATGGCCCCATGCCACTTAAATTTGCTTGTGGGGTCAGGCTTTCAGCCTGCCGCCGGGCTTTCGCCCGGCGTCCGCGAACAACGTCGATCACTCGATCAGCCCAATGCAGCCGATTTGCCTGAACCAGGGGCCGGCCGCAGCGCCGTCCCACAAAAGCCGCTTACTGTAGTCGGAGCTGAGCCTGTTCGCTCGAAACCAACCCCTCGAAAATCGCCAGGACGCGTTTCCGGTACTGATAAATCCGATCCAGGTCGGCCCGGAACGACCCCTGAAAATCCTTGGCGTGCAGCCATTTATCGATGATTCCCCGAGGCACGTCGATATCCTGGCGCAGGGCGTCGAGCGAGTGGCCGCGCAGGAACAGGCCGTAGAAGAATGCGGCCTCGCGTTGGGGCGCCAGTGGGTCGGTATCGTCTCTCGGCGTCATCTGGTTCGGCTGATGGTGCGGCAGAAAGGACATTTTAGACAGGATTGGGGGCCGGGATCAAGTATTATCGAGACTTATGACGAGGGGAACTGGGAATGCGTGGCGCAGATACTTCCATTAGCATTGGATGCGGGAGCACAAGGCGGAGGTTTCGCAGGGGATGAAACCGGCCCTGATTCCCAAGCCATCGCGGGTCTCCGCCGCGGGCAACAGACCCAAGCTGATCGACGAATACATCGGCCGCGTAAACTCCGACACGCGGGAGCTTAGCGTCGCGCACATGCGTAGTCCGGGCGGCTGGATCGAACCCGGCCAGACGCCCGATTTCGACGAGTATACGCTTGTTCTCAAAGGTCTTTTGCGGATCGAATTCGAAGGCGGTACGATGGATGTCGAAGCCGGGCAGGCCGTCATTGCGCCCAAAGGCGCATGGGTTCGTTACAGCACTCCCGGACCGGAAGGGGCCGAATATATCGCTGTCTGCCGCCCCGCTTTCACACTCGACGCGGCGCATCGCGACTCCGAGTGAAACGGGGCAGTGTGTTGTAACATAGCTCTTTCGTCTTAATCTATGCCGACACTCGCAGTCCGCTTCAGGAGAAGCCTGGTTGCCGCCCATCGCCGCGTCCGCGAAGGGCTGATGATCGCCAATGGACTGCGTTCGACGGACCACCCGGTTCTCGCGCACATCATTCCCACTCGGCGCTGCAATCTGTCCTGCACCTACTGCAACGAATTCGAC
>JASHSD010000399.1 GCA_030036985.1 Bryobacteraceae bacterium | reverse complement strand
ACCCCCTCCGCTCTTCCATGGATCGACTAGGCCTCCACGCGGCGATTCGCTCCTCCGCGATTTCCTCCGGGGTGCGCAAATCGTCTACCCTTGTCGCACTACGTTCCCGCCGATCAGCCATAAACCAGCCTTATCCCGCCCCAGTCACAAAATTCTCAAAATCCATCAGCCCTATTATCTGCGGTTTGCCTCTCCACCGCGCCCAAACCAGCTATCCCCTCCTGGTACAACCAAACCGGATCACTATGCTCACCGAAAAACAACTCGCCGCCAACCGCCGCAACGCCCAACTCTCCACCGGCCCCAAAACCGAAGAAGGCAAACGCCGCTCCAGCCTGAACGCCCACCGTCACAACCTGACCGGCCAGGTAACCGTCATGACGGATGAAGATCGCGCCGCCCACGACCGGTTCTCCGCCGCCATACTCCAGGACCTCGCCCCCGAAGGAGCGGTCGAACTCCAACTCGCCCAAACCATCGCCACCGACAGCTGGCGCCTCAACCGCATCGCCGCCATCGAAGACAACCTCTTCGCCCTCGGCTTCTCCGAACACGGCCGGGACATCGATACCGACCATCCCGAAGTCCACGCGGCCCTCACGGCCGCCAAAGTCTTCACCCTCGAAGCGAAGTCCTTCCAGTTGCTTTCGCTCTATGAACAGCGTCTCAACCGGGCCGTACAAAAGAACCTCGCCATGCTCCAGGACCTCCAGGCCAAACGCAAAGCGGAACGCCAGGCCCAAATGGAGCAGGCGAAACGGCTCCACCTCGTGAACGAAATCAAAGGCTTGCCGTACGAGCCAACCAAAGATGGGTTCGTTTTTTCGAATGAGCAAATCCGCGCCGCCATCGATCGCGACCGCCGTCTCGAACGCGCCCAACACCTCGATTTCCGCCGCCACAAACACCAAAAGACCCACGCCCAGGCCGCCTGAACCCGATCGCAAATGACACAATAAAAACAGAACCCACCCGCAATGTCCTCGTCGGCGTATATTGAGCTCCACGCGCGGTCGGCCTTCAGCTTCCTGCGCGGCGCCGCCATCCCCGAGGACTACATCGCCTGCGCCGCTGTCCACAACAGCCCCGCCATGGCCCTCACCGACGTCGATGGCGTCTACGGCGCCCCGCGCTTCCACATGACTGCGAAGAAATCCGGCATGAAGGCCCACATCGGCGCCGAAATCACCACCGAGGACGGAAGCCGCTGCACCGTGCTGGTCGAATCGCGCGCCGGTTATCAAGACCTCTGCCGTCTCGTGACCCGCATGAAACTACGCGCGGTCCCCAAACCCGCGGCCGGAAACGTGGTCGTACGTCAGCGCCCCGGCGCCGCGAAAGGCATCGTCTTCCTCAGCATGGAAGATGAAACGGGCATTGCAAACGTAGTCGTGATGCCCGATCTTTTCGAGGAACGCCGCCTGGTTCTTGTGACCGAGCCTTATCTCCTGATCGAAGGCAAAGCGCAAAACGTGGACAACGTCATCCATGTCCTGGCGCGCCGGGTAGAGCGAATCCATCCCATCACGCCGGCCATGACCTCACACGATTTCAAGTAGGAGTCTCGGATTATGGACAAGACAGATCTGATCATCGCAGCCGCGGGTGACGGAAAGTTCGAGGAAGTCGCGCGTTTGCTCGACGAAGATTCCTCCCTGGCCAATGCGTCGAACATGTTCGGCGCCCAGCCGATACATGCCGCATACTTCAGGGGCCAGTTCCAGGTCGTTGACCTGCTCGTCGCACGCGGCGTTCACCTCGACGCATTCCTGGCGGCGGACCTGGGCTTAGTGGAGCAAGTCGAAGCCGCGGTAAACGCGAATCCGCAATTCCCCAACCTGTTCGGCCCAACCGGAAGCACCGCATTGCACCGAGCCTGCTACTGGGGCCAGATTGCCGTGGCCCGTCTTCTTCTCGATTGCGGCGCCGACCCGAACCTTGAGACACGGGATCAATTTCTCGGGATCCGGCCACTTGGTTGCGCGGTCGCGTCTCCCGACATCCCAAATCCGAGTGAGCGGGAAGACGTAGTTCTGGGACTCGTCCAGTTGCTGGTGACGCGTGGCGCCGAAGTGAACGGCCGGCGCCGGGATGGCCTCACCGCGCTTCATGGGGCGGCCTGGCGGGGTCATACCAGCGTCGTTGTCTGGCTGCTGGAACACGGCGCGGACCAGGAAATTCGAGGCACAGAGGGATCTGGACCCCACGCCGGCCAAACGGCGTTCGAAATAGCGGTGGCTCAGGGTCAACTGACGACAGCGAACGTCCTCGGAAACACAGCCAGGTCCATCGATGGAACAGATGCCGTTTGATCCGGAGGTCCATGACCTCACATGACTTCAAGTAAGGCCTCAGCCCTTCCGCTTTCTGCCCTTGGGCCTGACCGGTTCCACAACCGAAAACTGCAGCTTCCGTTCCAGCGGGTCCGCGCGATCCAGCATCACCCGCACCCGATCGCCGATACAAAACTCCCGCCGCGTGCGCTGCCCGATAATCTTGCGCACATTCTCATGAAACAAATAATGATCGCCCGGAAGCGAATCGATCGGAACCAATCCCTCCACAAACAAATCCGTCAATTCGACAAACAACCCATACCGAGCCGTGCTGATAATAAGCCCGTCGAACTCTTCGCCCACGCGGCTCTCCATGAAACGAGCCTTCTTCCACTCGACCAGCTCCCGCTCCGAATCGGCCGCCCGCCGCTCGGTGAGCGAGCACTCATCGGCAATGGCCTTCAACTCAGCCTCATTCGAATAAGACTGCCGATCGAGCGAAGCCGTCAGCAGCCGATGCACAATCAGATCCGGATACCTTCGGATCGGCGAAGTGAAATGCGTATAATGAGTCGCGGCCAGCGCGAAATGCCCGGTATTCTCTTCGCTGTACCGCGCCTGCTTCAGCGACCGCAGCATCAGATAACTCAGTATCCGCTCCTCCGGCTTGCCTTCAATCTTAGCCACCAGCTTCTGATAAGCCTCGGAAGAAAGCTTCACCTCCTGCGGCAGAATCACTTCCTTGTGCACCACGCGCCCTTCGGC
The DNA here is from genome assembly GCA_030036985.1 of Bryobacteraceae bacterium. GTDB lineage: Bacteria > Acidobacteriota > Terriglobia > Bryobacterales > Bryobacteraceae > BOG-234. The sequence goes on along the minus strand of JASHSD010000399.1, from coordinate 345 downwards.
TTTGCGTTCCTTGTACCGATGTCGTGCCACCGGAATCGCCCCCACGCCCAGCGAATACCCGAACTGCGCCGCAACCTCCTCGAATTCGAGAACGCGCTTCGGGTCGGGCGGCTCGTGCACCCGGTAAATCGAAGGATGCCCGGTCTGCTCCAGATGCGCCGCCACCGCCTCGTTCGCCGCCAGCATGAACTCCTCGATAATGCGGTGCGCAAAATTGCGCGGACTGCGCGCGATCCCCGTCATCACGCCCGTCTCGTCGAACTCAATCAGCGGTTCGGGCAAATCGAAATCGATCGACCCGCGCTGATATCGCTTGTGCTGCAGAATCTCGGCGAATTCGCGCAT
>JASHSD010000398.1 GCA_030036985.1 Bryobacteraceae bacterium | reverse complement strand
CGTTGCCGCTCCGCTTTCCGGATTCGCGCGGCGGGTGGAGGGCGGCTGGGAACTGAACGGCAAAGTGTCCTATTGTTCCGGCATACCGTATTCAACCCATTACGTTGGCCAGGCGCTTCGGGAACCCGCGGAAAAAGGCGGCTCGCCGGGAAAACCGATACTGTTCGTGGCGCCGAGAAGCGCCTTCCGGGTTCTGGACGACTGGGGCGATCTCGTCGGTCTGGTTGGCAGCGGATCGAACAGCATCGTGTTCGACAAAGCGGTGGTGCCCGCGCATTGGGTTCTCGAGGATACCCATATGTCGGACGTCGAGTGCAGCGGTGGAACGATCGGCTCACGCCTTCACGGCAATCCGATGTATGCGACTCGCGCCATTTCCTTCTTCACCATGACGGTGGGTTCCGTCATGGTGGGGGCGGCGCTCGGTGGGCTCGACGAGTTCGAACGGATTCTGAAGTCACGCAAAATGATGCGGGCGCCGTTCGTACCCTGGGCCGAGGATCCGGACCATCAGCGTTGGTTCGGCACGGCGATCACGCGGCTCCGGATTGCGGAACTTGCGGTCATCGGGTCCGCCAAAATGCAAATGGAATATGGCCGGGCGACGGTTGAGGAGGGACGCCCATATACGTTCGGAGACGATCAGGTGATCGGCGCGATTGCGCGCGAAGCCTACTCGGACGCCTGGCAGACGTTTCAGACGTGGATATTCCGCTATGCCGGCTCCAGCGCGGGGAAACGCGGCGCGAAGATCGAGCGCGTGATGCGGGATATGGCGACCGGCTGGAGCCACTTCAACACCGCGCAGAACGAGTGGGGCTATGTGGAGGTTGCCCGGGCAAAGCTGGGCTTGCCGCATTCGCCGTTGTTCTGAGTCCACGTAGTTTTTTGTGGGGTCGGGCCTTCGGGCCCGCGGCCGGGCTTCTGCCCATAGGCGCTGACCTAAGGGCTCATTTCACTGCTGATCATGGCTACACTTTGTGGCTGCGAAAATCGAGTTTCCAACATTTTGCGGCCAAAATGTCTTATGTCAGCGCTTATGGGCTTCCGCCCGGCACAAGACTGATGGAAACCACTATCAAGACTGCGTGGCATTGATCTCAGTTTTCCCAGCGGCCGCTCATGCGGCGTCGGCTCAGAACTCTTCGGAGAACGCAACGCCTCCTGTAACGCCAACCTGATAAGCCGAAACCCGCCGCTCAAAGAAATTTGTCAGTTCCTGAACATCCTGCAGTTCCATGAAGCTGAAGGGGTTTCGGGAGCCGTAGAGGGCCGGCAGCCCGAGTGCCTCCAACCTTCGGTCCGCAACGTACTGCAGGTATTCGCGCATGTCGCCGATCGAGAGGCCGCTGACGCCCATGCTGAGAGTATCCTGCGCAAACGAAAGCTCGCAATCCACGGCTTCCCGGATCATTTCCTCAATCTGCCGCCCAAACGTCTCATCGAACAGTTCCGGGCGCTCCCGCCTCGCGGTGGCGATTACTTCGAAGGCAAATTCTATGTGCGCGCTCTCATCCCGAAAGACCCAACTGGTGCCGGTAGCCAGGCCCTGAAGCAAACCACGCGACCGCAGGTAGTAGACATAGGCGAACGCCGCGAAGAAAAACAGACCTTCAATGCATGCGGCGAAGCAAACCAGATTCAGAATGAAACTCCGCATGTCCCCATCGGTCCGAATCTCCCGCAGGCGCTGAACGGACTCGATCCATTTGAAGCAGAACTGCGCTTTCTTCTGAATTGACGGAATGTTCTCGACCGCCGCGAACGCATCGGCCCGTTCCTGCGGATCGGCGATGTAGGTGTCCAGCAGCGTCAGATAAAACTGTACGTGCAGCGCTTCCTCATAGAGCTGCCTCGACAAATACATCCGGGCTTCAGGCGAATTCACGTGCTTGTAAAGATTGAGCACCAGGTTGTTGCCCACAATGCTGTCGCCGGTGGCAAAGAACGCGACCAGCCTCTTGATCAGGTGCCGCTCCGCCGGCGTCATACGGGAGCGAAGATCCGTCACGTCGGTGGAGAAGTCCACTTCTTCCACGGTCCATGTATTTTTGATCGCCGTCCTGAACATTTCATAGAATACCGGGTACTTCATGGGCCGCAGCGTCAGATTGAAACCGGCATCGAGAATCATTGGCAGGCCTCACAGGAGCCCGGATTCTCAAGCGAGCAGGCAACCGCGGCGGCCGCCGCTTCCCTGCCGGCGCCCCGGGTCACAGGCACAGTCGCCTTGGATATCTTCGAGGCGGGCCTCGACCGCAGGTAGTACGTGGTTTTCAAACCCTTCTTCCACGCATACATATACATTGAAGAGAGCTTGCCTATGTTCGGACTTTCAAGGAACAGATTCAGCGACTGGCTCTGGTCGATAAATGCGCCGCGTTCCGCGGCCATGTCGATGAGCGAACGCATCGGCACCTCCCACACGGTCCTGTAGATCTCGCGAAGGTCCGCCGGGATTTCCGTCATCCCCTGCACCGAGCCCTCGGCAAGCTTCAACCGGTTCCGCATATCGTCGGTCCACAGACCCAAGGTCTTCAGATCCGACGCAAGGTGGCGATTCACCTGAATGAAATCCCCGGAAAGCGTCTCCCGTTTGAAAAGATTGGATACCTGGGGCTCAATGCACTCGTAACAACCCGCGATGGAGGCGATCGTCGCGGTGGGGGCAATTGCGATCAGCAGCGAATTGCGCAATCCTTTGTGCCGGATTCGCTCACGCAACGCCTCCCAACGATTCGAGACGCCGGGCGAGACTCCCCAGGCGTCGAACTGGAGGTCGCCCTTCGCCGCGCGGGTTTCGGAGAACGACGGGTGCGCTCCCCAGATTTCCGCGAGGTCGCAGGATGCGGCCAGCGCGTGATAATAGATCTCTTCCTGGATCTTCGCGGAGAGAGTCCGGGCCGCATCGGAATCGAAGGCGATCTTCATCTGGAAGAACACGTCCTGCAATCCCATGATTCCCAGGCCGACAGGACGCCAGCGGCGATTCGAACCGGCTGCCGCATCCGTCGGGTAGAAGTTAATATCGACCACGCGGTCGAGAAACGGCACTGCACGACGCACGGTCGCGGCGAGCTTTTCGAAATCGAATGCGCCATCTTTCATATGGCGCCCCAGGTTTACGGAGCCCAAATTACACACGGCGGTCTCTTGGAGCGAGGTAACCTCCGTGATCTCTGTGCACAAATTGGACAAATGGACCACATTGCCGGGAAGACCGGTCTGGTTGGATTTCCTGTTACACGCGTCTTTGAAAGTCATCCAGCCGTTGCCCGTCTCCGCAAGAGTCCGCATCATCCGCGAGTAGAGATCGCGCGCCTTCACTTGCCGCTGGTAGATCTTCGCCCCCTCGGCCGCCTCATAGGCAAGCCGGAACTCATCGCCATAAAGGTCGGGCAGATGTGGTACGCGCGCCGGATCGAAGAGCGACCACATGCCGTCCGTCTCCACCCGTTCCATGAAGAGGTCTGGAATCCAGTGGGCCAGATTGAGGTTATAGGTGCGGCGAGCCTCGTCGCCGGTATTGTCGCGAAGCTCCAGAAATTCTTCGATATCGGCATGCCAGGTTTCCAGATAAACACAGCAGGCGCCCTTCCGCTTACCTCCCTGATTCACTGCCGACACCGAAGAATCCAGGGTCTTGAGCCATGGGACGATCCCGTTCGAATTGCCGTTGGTTGCCTTGATCAGCGAACCGCGGGAGCGCACGCGATGGTATGCCAGGCCGATGCCGCCCGAGAATTTGGAGAGCATGGCAACGTCTTTGTAGCGGTCATAAATGGACTCGAGATGGTCCGCCGGAGAGTCCAGCAGGAAACAGGAAGACATCTGCGAGTGAGTCGTGCCGGAGTTGAATAACGTGGGCGAACTGGGGAGGTATTCGAGCGCCGCAAGCATTTGGTAGAAGGCCACCGCCTCCGATACATTCTCGGAGAGCCCGCATGCGACACGCATAAAAAAGTATTGGGGTGTCTCGAGCACGGCCCGGGTTTCGGGATGCCGAAGCAGATAGCGGTCGTACACGGTTCGGATGCCGAAGAACTCGAATCTGTCGGACCAAAGATCGTCGATATTGCTGTTTAACTTGCGCGCGTTCGAGCGAACAAACGCGGCGGCCGGTTCCGAGATGAGGCCCGCCCGAAAGGCCGATTCAACGGACTGCGAGAACGAGAAAACGTTCTGGTTCTGCACTTCTTTCTCAATGAAGCGCGTGAGCAGCCGGGCGGCGAGCCGCGAATACTCCGGCTCCTCGGCAATCAGCGATGCCGCCGTCCGGATGGAAAGCGAATCCAGTTCCTGTGTAGTGGAGCCGTCATAGAGACCGCCAATAGTCTTGATGGCGACCCGCATCGGATCGACAGCTCCCAAGCCGACCGCGCTGCGCTCGACGGCGCGAATGATCTTCTCGACCATGACAGGTTCGAGACTGCCATTGCGCTTGCGAACGCGCATGGTTGTGGGGGGTATCTCGGCGTGAATGCCGGGAATCAGTTCCAGGGACTCTGCGATTGCCTGCGTAGCCATCCGCACCTCATCGCCAGGCGGGGTGACAGGCTTCGGACGCAACCGTTACCAGCCCTCCCTCGAGGCTTGTATGAATTCGACGCATTTCCGCGTCGACTGTCGGCAGGTCTTCGGACTCACAGGCTCGGGCTGTCCAAGCCCATCTACCGGCCTCAGCTTCCCAGTCCCGCCTGCGAACCAGTGCTCAGTATGAGGCGTTCGTTCCTGTTCACCGCTGCGGGGCAGTCCTGGATTCTCGCCAGGTTCCCTTTTCACTTCCATTCGGAAGACCGACAGCAAAATCAATATACAGTACGTCTCGAATAGGAGTCAACAACTAATTGTGGCCAGAGTGCGCAAAGAACCTCTCGCGATGGAATTCGCGGCGGTGCGTTAATTAAAGCGTGCGGATAATTTTTGCCGAGGCGCCTCAATCCAGAAGCTGTAGCGGCACATTTGAGAACTCCGCTTCGGGGCGGGACGGCAATGCCGCGGAAAACCTACGCGGTTTTGCGTTGGACAGGTTTGCCAATCTCGTCAGCAGCCTGCAGGAGCGCACGTTGGGCGCGCTCAATCCCCTCAAGGTTATGAACCACGGAGTCCAGAATGACGCGAACAAGGTGTGCCTGCGTATCGGTCCAGCCCGTCCTGTGGATTATCTGCAATAGCTGATCCGTGTGGTTTTCGGACGCCATCTTTTGCAGCTTCTCCTGGATTTCGTGAATTTCCGGTTCGAGTGTGGTATGGCTCATGATCAACTCCTTCACCGCCTACCAGCATGCTCAGTGCCATTAATCCCACACTGGCCTCACCTCCCGAAGGATCCCTCGGTCTCAGACGCAGTCAGTATTTTTTTGAACAGAGCCCGGGCTTCTCCGACGCTCAGCGGCAGATCGCCAACGGGCAGGAGACTGTCATCCATCAGACCTTCCGCGAGCTGGGCAATGAGCGGCAGGCGCAGGTTCAGGCGGCGCAA
>JASHSD010000397.1 GCA_030036985.1 Bryobacteraceae bacterium | reverse complement strand
TCATCGGTTCCACCGCGTGGGACCCCGTTACCGAGAAATACGGCGCTCTGCCGTTTATTTACGGAACGGTGATCACTTCTTTGATCGCTCTGCTGATCTCAGTGCCGCTCGGAGTAGGGGCCGCCATCTATTTGGCCGAGCTCGCCCCACCCAAACTCTCCAACGGCCTCACATTTCTCGTGGAACTGCTGGCCGCGGTTCCCAGCGTGATCTTCGGCCTGATCGCCATCTTCACCCTGGTTCCGTTCATGCGCGATTACGTCGATCCCGCAATTCAGGCGGTCGCGGGCGATCTGCCCATTTTCAGCGGCCACATCTTCGGATACGGCTATCTCACCGCGGGCGCGATTCTCTCGATCATGACGTTTCCGTTCATCATCTCCGTCTCGCGTGAGGCGCTCCTGGCCGTGCCGCGCGAACAGCGTGAAGCCGCTCTCGCTCTGGGCGCTACCAAATGGGAATCCACCTTCCAGGCCGTCCTGCCCTTCGCCCGCCTCGGCATTATCGGATCCATCTTTCTGGCGCTCGCCCGCGCGCTCGGCGAAACCATGGCCGTAACCATGGTGATCGGCAACAGCAACACCATCCAAGCCTCGCTGCTCGCGCCGGGACAAACCATCGCCGCGGTCATTGCCAACGAATTCAGCGAAGCCACCGGCAACACTTACCTCGCCGCTCTGGTCGAGCTGGGACTCGTGCTGTTCGTTCTGACCATGATCATCAACGCTCTCGCGCAGCTGATGATCGCCGTCACCACCAGGAAAGGATCGGCCAGAGGATGACCTCGCGAAACTCCCGCAGGAACGCGGTCAACAATCTGATGCTGACCCTGTGCGGCGTATGCGCGTTCCTCACCGTATCCACGCTGTTCCTGATTCTCGGATACCTGGTTTATCATGGCGCGAAATCGCTGAATCCCAACTTCTTCGTCCAGCTTCCGCTGGGCGAGGGACAGAGCGGCGGCGGCATCGCCAACTCCATCCTCGGAAGTGCGGAAATCGTGGCGCTGGCGACGCTCATCGGTCTGCCTGTCGGATTCTTCGCCGGAGTTTATCTCGCCGAATTCGGCGGCAAAACCCTGCCTTTCATCGTGCGCTACACGGCCGACCTGCTGAACGGCATCCCCTCCATCGTCATCGGCATTTTCGCGTGGACCGTCGTGGTTGTCCCCATGCACCACTTCTCCGCTCTCGCCGGCGCGCTCGCGCTGAGCGTCATGCTGATTCCGATCACGGCCCGCAGCACCGAACAGTTTTTATTGGATGTGCCCCGCTCCCTACGCGAAGGCGCGCTCGCGCTGGGCGCCAACAAATGGCGGACCATCGCCACAGTCATCGTACCCGCGGCCCGCAAAGGCATCATGACCGGCATGATCCTGGGCGTCGCCCGAATCTCCGGCGAGACCGCCCCGCTCCTGTTCACCAGCCTGAGCAATCAATATTGGAGCGGCATCAACGAGCCCACGGCATCGCTTCCCGTAACCATCTTCAACTACGCCACTTCCGCTTATGAGGACTGGCATCAGCTGGCCTGGGCGGCGGGACTCGTGCTGCTGGCACTTGTCTTGCTTGCCAACATAGCGGCGCGTATGGTGATCTCACGAGGGGCGTCAGTACCGCGATAGGCTGGTAGTTAAAGAGGATAGTTAACTGAAATGGGTACATCACCGGCAAGAATTACCCCGAATGCGTCGCCAACCAAAATGCCTACGACTCACACTGAAAATCAGAGCCAGGTGCAGACGGCGACGCCCAAAATGCGCGCGTCGAATATCAACTTCTACTACGGCAGTTTCAAAGCCCTCCACGACGTCTCACTCGACTTCGCCGCCAATAAAGTCACGGCGCTGATCGGCCCTTCCGGCTGCGGTAAGTCGACCTTTCTGCGAAACCTGAACCGCATCAACGAGACGCTGCGCGACACCCGCATCGAAGGCGAAATCACTCTCGACGGCGAGAACATTCTCGACAAAGACGTTACCGAAATCCGCCGCCGCATCGGCATGGTTTTCCAGCGGCCCAATCCTTTTCCGAAGTCGATCTTCGAGAACATCATCTACGGCCCTCGGATCAACGGCTTGCTGAAAAACAGGAGCGCCGCGGAAGTGGTTGAGCAGAGCCTGCGCCGCGCCGCCCTTTGGGATGAAGTGAAAGACAAGCTGCACGATTCCGCCTATGCCATCTCCGGCGGCCAGCAGCAGCGCCTCTGCATTGCCCGCGCGCTTGCGGTCGACCCGGAGGTTCTCCTGCTCGACGAGCCCTGCTCGGCGCTCGATCCCATCGCCACCGCGAAGATCGAAGACCTTTTAGTGAGTCTGAAACATCAGTGCACCATCGTAATTGTGACTCACAACATGCAGCAGGCCGCGCGCGTGGCCGATACCACCGGCTTCTTCCTTTTGGGAAAACTCATCGAGCACGATAAGACCGACGTCATCTTCAAAAATCCTGCCAAGAAGGAAACGGAAGACTACATCACGGGCCGTTTCGGATAGAGAGAGATCATTGCGTCCCTTTGAAGAAGAGTTCGAATTGTTAAACGACACGCTGCAGGAAATGGGCGCGCTCGTGGCGCACTCGGTTCATCGCAGCGTTCTGTCGCTCGTCGAGAAGAATGAGGATTACGCCCACCAGGTGATCCGCGACGAATCGCGCATCGACCAGATGGAAATCCAGATTGACGATCTGGCCGCCAGCCTGATCGTGCGCGAACAACCTGTCGCCAGGGACATGCGGCTCGTCGTGGCCGCGATCAAGATCAGCACCGATCTCGAGCGCATGGGAGACCTGGCGGTGCACATCGCCGAGCGCGCTCTTTCGCTGATGACTCAGCCGCCATTACCCGAAACCGTCAATTTCGGCGAACTGAGCAGCCTGGCGGAATCGATGGTGCTCAGCAGCCTCGACAGTTTCGTCAAGCGCGACGCTCAGGCGGCTCGCGGCGTTCTGGAACAGGACGACAGGGTCGATCGGCATCGCAATGCGATCCAGCACCAGCTGACCCAACTCATGCAGAAGGACCCGTCGACGGTAACCCGCGCCATCGATTATCTGATCGTGGCCCGTAAGCTGGAGCGCATCGGCGACCACGCCACGAACATTGCCGAGGACGTAATCTTTCTGGCGCAGGGTGTCGACGTCCGCCGCCCCAGAGAAGCCCAGGTCGCCTGACCTTCCAATTCGTGGCGCAGACGCTCGCGTCTGCCGCACCGGCACTCGTGCCGGTGGTTTTACTGCGCCATCAGTGGCTCGAGGCGCTCCCACGTCCATCGGCTGCGCTGACTGCGCCGCGGCAGCGTGAACAGCCAGTATCGCGCCGTTTCCCGCCGGAACGTGTCAAGCTCTGGCAGATTGCCCGGTATGGCGTGATAGTTGAATACCCGCGGACAACCCGGCCCAGCCGACATCCGATTTGCTCAATCGGCTCGTGCGCCCCCTCCCGCTTCCGGTCTTCCGCCATCCGCTTCCCCATCTGCTCCGGAAAGCGCTCGGCTGCCCTCCGGTACTGAAACCCGAGCACGGAGTCGTTCGCATACCGCACGACAATGACGCCTGCGGTCGCGAATTCCGCGCCACTCCCCGCCCACTGGTCGAGCACGTTCCGGGATGACCGCCCCACGATCTACATAAAACAGCTTGTTATTGCAGGGCGGCGCGGAGTTCGCCTGTTTCGCGCAGCACGTTCAGGCGCGCGCGCTCGGCGTTGAACTGCGCGTCGTAGAACGCGATCCATTTCTCATCTTCGGTGAATCTCGCTTCCTCCACCTGCCGCAGTGAGGCGCGGCCTTCGTTCATCTGCGCAAGCAGGACCGAAAGCTGCGAGCGCGCCAGATCCAGATCGGCCTGCGCCAGTTCGCGTGCGGCGTCCGCCTTGCGGATGTCGAGGTAGCTTTGATGCACGTCGAGCGTAATACGATTGCGGGCGGCTTGAATCTCGGCGCGAATGTGCAGTTGGTCTGTTTCGGCTTCTTCGACGATCGCCTTCACCCCTTTGCCGGCGTATATCGGAACTTCGACGGATGCGCCGATTTCTCCGTTATTTCGTTCGAAATGGTTGAAGAATTCCTGGTAATTGTTGATCTTGCTCAACAGCGCGTATTGGCCCACCAGATCCACGCGAGGCAGACGCTGCGCCTTATCACCCTTGATTTCGAGGCCTTTGGCCGCGAAGTTCGAATCGAGGCGTTTCAATTCCTTGCTGGAGCCGAGCGCTTCCTGCAGCGCGGCCGCTTCCGTGTCCGGAATTTTCTGCGCGGGGCGTTCCTCCTCCACCGGCTGCACCACGTCGGTTGCGCTGTAGCCGAGCGTGGCGGCGAGATTGTGGCCGGCGTAATCGCGGTCGCTTTCGAGTCCGACCAGGCGCTGGCGCGCGCGCAGCAGATTGACGTTCGCTTCCTGCGCGGCGACGGGAAGCTCGCGGCCCTCATCCACGCGCGCCTTGAGGGTCTCGAGAACCTTTTGCAGGCTGTCGACCTGTTTCGTGGCGGAGTCAGCCAGACGGGTTGAGCGGTCGAGGTCGATATACATCGAAGCTACGTCATAAGCGATCTGGTCGGACTTCTCGCCGTAGGCGAATCCCGCGCCACGCGCCGATTCCTTCGCCTGCCTGATGGCGTAATGCTGCGGCATGTTGAGCAGATATTCGCTCGTCCGCGCTTCAAAAACGGCGGGGGCCGCGCCTTCGATGCTCAGCGGGAAACCGTTGGTGTAAGCGGCGCCGCTGCCCACGCTCAGACGCGGCGTAAACGGGCTTTGAGCATAGCGGACGGCCTGGGTGGACTTCAGTTCGTCCAGCCGGGCTTCGACGACGTCCGGATTCAGCGCCAGAGCGCGATTGACAGCTTGTTTGAGCGTGAGGGTATAAGTTT
>JASHSD010000396.1 GCA_030036985.1 Bryobacteraceae bacterium | reverse complement strand
AATCAACCGCCGAAGCAATCTCGTCGGCGATCCCCGTCAACTGCCCTTCCGGACTGATCTGCGGAGGAACCACAATGGCATCGTCCGCTTTCACATCGGCGCCGCCGAGCGTCCAGCGTCGCCGGACAGGAGGAGGATCGACGAAATCGGGCGCGGGGGCCGGCTGACGGATGCGCAATGCATCCTCGATTTCGCTGTTCGCGTTCACATCGATTTCAATGCCGTTGCGCTCGACCACCTTGCGTTTGTAGTGGCCGGGGTTGAATCCCAAAACGTTGAAACCCAAAACGTCGAGCCGGCCATCGGGAACCCGCCTGGTGATGCGAACGTCGCCCCCGGTGCGATCCTCTTTCACCTGCCCGGCGCTGATCAGATCGAGCGTCTTCGGGTACGTCCAGGTCACGTCGTAACTGGCGAACTGGGCGCCGCGATTGGGATACCACGTCGCGCGCGCGGCCACGAAGTAAACCTGATGCCCGGTGTCCTGAACAACATTGCCCTCGTGGTCGATCTCGACCTCGTGTTCCGATCCGGGCGCCAGCGGCTGCGCCGGCACGACCAGGAGCAGTGCGTTGCCGCCGCTTCGGGCAGCGTTACCTTCCGACTCAGGCGAGAAGACCTCCGCCGGAACGCCGTCGATCTTTGCAGCCGTGGCGCGCATCTGCGCGGAAAGATCGAACGCCAGCGCGTTGCGGGAGTCCGCGGTCGCCCGGATGCGAATGTGCGTGACGCAGTGCAGCGCGAGCGAGGAATCCAGTTTGGCATCGATCTTGTACGCCAGAATCTCTTCCTCAGGCGCGGTGGGCGGCTGGTTTCGGCGGCTGCGGGCGGTGAAACTGGTCCATGTGTCCCAGTACGCCTTGCCGTCGCGCGTGTGCGCCTGGCCGGCGTTGATCTGTTCGGATGCGCGAGCATCGTAAGTAACATCGAAATTGCCCAGCTTCTTCCCCTGCAGGATGGCTTCGAAGAACCTCTTGCGCGAAGGAGAATCGTCGAGGAGGTCGAGCACCACGCGCGATTCGAAATTGTTCGCCAGATCGGCGAGCCCGGCGGACCATTGTTCGGAAAGAATGGCCCCGACCTCGGGCGACGGTCTGGCTTCGCCCTTCGCGCGAATCTCGCCGGCGAGCGCGCGGGCCTGCGCTTCGGTGAAGAAAAAAACCGCGTTGCTGAAGTGCTCGTCGAGGTTGGGCGAATTGGTGTAGCTTGCCAGCGTCCTGCGTTCGGAGCGGTTGGGCGGCAGCAGGAGCACCTCGGCGTCGCCGCCTGCGACGTCCGCGGAAAAAACCGCGGTGACCGGCGCGCCGTTCACCGGTTTGCCGAAGATGATGTAGCCGTCCGTGAGGTAGAACTGAACGTCTTCCTCGGAGATCTGGAGATCGCGGATACGGTAACACGCGGCAGCATCGAGTCCAGCCGAGACCATCGCGTGGCCGAGGTCGGCAGCCTTATGCGACTGGGCGAAAAGCGGGCAGGCGAAGGCAATAGAGATCAGCCCGAGGGTGGAGAGGCGCCGCACAACTGCCCTTTTCGGGATTTTATCTCAATTGCGAAATCGAAAACTATTGTTACCGAGCCGCGTGTTACCGAGCCGCGACCGCGAGGGAGCGATTTTCACCACGGGCGGTTAAGCCTTCGCTAGGCCTTCGTGAGCCTTGCCCGGGCCAGCCGCAGCGCGTTGCGCATCAGCTTCACGCCCGTCTCGCCTGCGGCGGTGAGAATCGACTCCGGATGGAACTGCACAGCCTCGATCGGCAGTTCGCGATGGCGTACGCCCATGATCGTGCCGTCTTCCGATTCCGCCGTGACTTCGAGCGATGCCGGCATCCGCTCAGGAATCGCGTAGAGCGAATGGTAGCGGCCCACTTCAATCTCCTCGGGCAATCCTTCAAAGATCCCGATGCCGCGGTGATGCACTTTGGACGGCTTGCCATGCATGGGATAGGGCAGCACGCCGAGTTCGCCGCCGAAAGCCTCCACAATCCCCTGCAGACCGAGACACACGCCGAACACCGGAATCCCGGCGTCGGCCGCATGCTTCACCAATCGGGGCACGCCGAAATCCTCGGGCCGGCCGGGCCCCGGCGAGATCAGAATCATGTCGGGATGGACGGCGTCCAGAATCTCGAACGGCGTTCCGGCGCGATAGGTCACGACCTCGGCCCCGGCCTGGCGCGCGTAATTGGCGAGCGTGTGGATGAAGCAATCGTCGTTGTCGACGAGCAGCAGCTTCATATCAAGAGGCTCGGTCTCCGACGCCGATTGCGCAACGGCGGGCGGCGGCCCCAGCAGGCGGAAGAATCCCGTGGCCTTGATGCGCGTTTCGCGTTCCTCCCCTGCCGGATCGGAATCGTACAGCAGAGTGGCGCCCGCGGGATAGGTGGCGTAGCCGTCGCGCAGATAGGTGGTGCGAATGAGAATGCCGGTGTTGATATCGCCGTTGAGCGACAGCAATCCCACGGCGCCGCCATACCAGCCGCGCGCGTTCTTTTCCAGATTCTCAATCTCGACCGCGGCCGCTTTCTTGGGCGCGCCGATCAGCGTCACAGCCCACATATGGCTGAGAAACGCATCCAGCGAATCGAAGCCCTCATCGAGAATGCCTTCGACGTGGTCGACCGTATGGAACAGACCCGCATAGGCTTCGATCAGGCGCCTTCCGATCACCTTCACCGTTCCCGGCACGCAGACGCGGCTCTTGTCGTTGCGGTCCACGTCCGTACACATCGTGAGTTCGGATTCCTCTTTCGCCGAGCCGATGAGTTCGCGCAGATTCTTTTCGTCCACCAGCGGATCGCCCGTGCGCCGCACCGTACCCGCGATCGGGCACGTTTCCACACGCGGCCCCTCCACCCGCACGAACATTTCCGGCGACGCGCCCACCAGCTGCTCATCCCCGAACTGAATCAGAAATTCGTAGGGGCTCGGGTTGGCGCGCTGCATGCGCTTGAACAGCTCTGACGCTTTCCCCGAATAGGCCGTGCGGAACATCTGCGAGAGCACGACCTCGTAGTAATCGCCGCGGCGCATGCCCTCGCGCACCGCCTCCACGTTCGCCATGTATTCTTCCGGCGTGTGATTGGACGCGATCG
>JASHSD010000395.1 GCA_030036985.1 Bryobacteraceae bacterium | reverse complement strand
CAGGTGCTGGTGACGCACGATATTCTCGGGTTCAGCGGCGAATCGAAGCCTTCGTTCGCGAAGCTGTACGCCGATCTCGCCGGCGCGCTGGGCGATGCGGCGGGGTCGTTTGCGCGAGAGGTGCGCGAGGGGAGGTTTCCGCATGCATGAGACGATCGTCGGGGTTGCGGAACTGCGCGCGCGGCTGGCGGGCAGGCGCGGCGTGGGGCTGGTTCCCACGATGGGCGCGTTGCACGCGGGCCACAAAAGGCTGCTGGAAATCGCTCGGCGCGAGAACGATTTCGTGGTGGCCAGCATTTTCGTGAATCCGATTCAGTTCGATCGCAAGGAGGATCTGGATAAGTATCCGCGCACGATGGAAGAGGATCTGCGCGTGTGCGATGCGCTCGGGGTGGATCTGGTTTTTGCGCCTTCCGCGGCGGATCTTTATCCGCGCGAGCAACTGACTTTTGTGGAATCGCCGACGCTGAGCGCGCATCTGTGCGGGGCGCATCGGCCGGGCCATTTTCGCGGCGTGGCGACGGTGGTGCTGAAGCTGTTCAACATCGTGCAACCCGAGCGGGCTTATTTTGGCGAGAAGGACGCGCAGCAACTGGCGATCATCCGGCGGATGGTGGAGGATCTCAATGTGCCGGTGGTGGTGAGAGCGGTTGAGACGGTGCGCGAACCGGATGGGTTGGCGTTGAGCTCCAGAAACAAGCTGCTGACGGCGGAAGAGCGGCGGGTTGCGTCGGTGCTTTTCGAGGCTTTGCAGGTGGCGCTTGCGCTGATTGAAAAGGGCGAGCGGGCGAGCGATGCGATTCGGCGGAAGGCGATTGGGGTGATCGAGCGGCGCACTCAGACTCGGCTCGAATACTTCGATATTACCGATCCCGACACGCTTACGCCGGTCGAGAGGATCGATGGGCCGGTATTGATCGCGGGCGCCATGTGGCTGGGGACTACGCGGCTGATTGATAACGTTACGTGGCGGGGCACGCCGGGCAGAAGCCCGGCGGCAGGGCCGAAGCCCTGACCCCACATCACGAGCGCAGGAGGTTGCGCAGGAAGAACAGCAGATTCGCGGGTCTTTCGGCGAGCCTGCGCATGAAGTATGGATACCAGGCTTCGCCATATGGCACATACAGGCGCAGGCGGTATCCGTCTTTGACGAGACGCCGCTGCAGGTCGCGGCGAATGCCGTAGAGCATCTGGAATTCGAACTGGTCGCGTCCGATGCCGCGTTCGGCGACGAAGCTTTCCACGGCTTCAATGATGCGTTCATCGTGCGTCGCGATGGCCGGGTACGCGCCTCGCGTGAGCAGGGATTTCGCCAGTTCGAGGTAGTTCCGATTCACCTCCGCTTTGTCGGGGAACGCGATGTCGGGCGGTTCGAGATACGCGCCCTTGCATAAGCGCACGCGAATGCGCTCGCGTTCGAGACACTCGATGTCTTTGGCGCTGCGCCGCAGATACGCCTGGATGACTGTGCCGCAGGCACCGTGTTCGGCGTGCAGACGCGTGACGAGCGCGAGCGTGCGGTCCGTGTACTGGCTCGATTCCATGTCGATGCGCACGAATCCGCCGATGGCCGCGGCCGCCTTCACCAGCGCGCCGACGTTTTCCGCGCAGGCGGATTCGGAAAGGTCGAGACCGAACTGGGTCAGCTTCAAAGAAACGTTTGGCTCGACGCCCGCTTTGCTCATGGCGTGAAGCGTGGTGAGATACGCGTCGCGGCATGCGGCTGCTTCGTTTAGCGAGTTCACGTTCTCGCCCAAATAATCGAGAGTTGCGGCGATTCCGTCCGCGCGGATTTTGCGGCAGACGTCGAGGGCGTCGGCGAGGCTGCTGCCCGCGATGAAGCGCCTGGATAAGCGGCGCGCCGCTCGCGACGTTTCCACCCAGTTCCGCAGCGCCTTGTGGCGCGAGAGATAGAGGATCGTGCGTCGCATAGGCGCCTGTTCGATGCTAGCGCGGCGGAAACGCGACTGAAGTCGCGTGTCCAGCCGTCGCGTGTCCCATCAACCGGCGGAGTTGTAGACGAGCAGCCGGGTCACGGGACGGAAACCCATGCGGTCGTAGATGCCGTGGCCCTGCGATGTCGACTGCAGGACAAGCCGGCTTGGGCCGCCTTCGCGCAGGCCCGCGTCGATGGCGTAACGGGTGATCGCTTCGCCGTAGCCGCGGCGGCGGTGCTCGGGCGCGGTCGCTACATTGTAGATTCCGAGCGTGCCATTTGAGCGGATGCTGGCGGCCGTGGCAACAGGCGTTCCATCGCGATAACCAACCCAGCAGATAAAGGTGTGGCGCGCGGCGACGCCTTCGTCGAAGACTTCGGAAAACCAGGCGATCGGAACGTGAAAGCAGGTCGAGCCGATGGCGCGGAAATCGTTCAGGACCGTTCCTGCCTCGACGCGGCGCACTTCCATCTCAGGCAACGGGCGCGCGGGCGGCTTCGTGCGATCGGCGACCATGCCCGGCATTTCCGCCGATAATCTCAGCCCGAAGCTCTCGCAGGTGCGCGAAAGTCTGCGGCGTATTCCGTGCGCCAGCCAGTCTTCGCAGATCCAGAAGGACCACGGCAGGCCGCGGGAATCGAAGTGCGCTTTGGCGGCGCGGAGCCTTTCTTCGAAGGTGTTTTGCGTGTCCACGTGTTCGCTGAAAAACGCCGCGTTGAACATCTGGAAGGAGACGCCGAGGGAGGCTATGCTGACGCCGGGGAGTTCGAGCACGTCGCCGCGGGGCCGGCCGTCGGCGAGCGCGCGAAAGGACTGGCGCAGATTGTCAGCCACTTCGAGAAAACTCATGAAGTGCTCAAGGTATCATTGGCTGAGCTTTGAGATCGGGCGATGAGATCGGGCGATGCGGGCGTTGGCTACAGCGTCGTCGGTTTCGGGGTTGCGCTCGCCGTTATTACATCGATTGATCGCGTGGTTTTGTCGCTTTCGCGCGGAGGGATCGCGGGGGATCTGCATCTCAACGACGCGCAGATGGGGCTCGTCTTCAGCGCCTACGCGACCGCGTATGCGATCTGCGAAATTCCGAGCGGGCATCTTGGCGACCGGTCGGGTCCGCACCCCGTGCTGTTGCGCATTGCGCTGTGGTGGTCGGCATTCATGGCCATCACGGGCAGGGCGTTCGGTTTCATTTCGCTATATCTGAGTCAATTGCTGTTCGGCGCCGGGCAGGCGGGATTGTATCCGAATATCGGCAGGATGTTTGCGATGCGGCTGGAGGCGCCGGAGCGCATTCGGGCGCAGGGACTGCTGTGGCTCTCGGCGCGCTGGGCGGGCGCGTTCACGCCGTTCGTGGTTGTGGTCCTGTTTCGATATCTGACGTGGCGGCAGACGTTCAGCGCGCTCGGCGTGCTCGGTTTCGTTTGGGCCGGTGCGTTTTTTCGCTGGAGCCGGAGGCACGGCGAGACGCCTGGCAATTTGCCGCACGCGACCGGGAGCAAAACTCCGTGGGCGATGTTCCTGCGTTCGCGCACCGTGTGGCTGCTCTGCGGACAGTATTTCGCGCTTGTCTTTCCCTGGTTCTTCTTCATCACGTGGGCGCCCACGTTCATCGATGAGCGATACCATCCGTCGGCGGTGGAAGGCGCGGCGCTCAAGTTTCTGCCGCTCTTTTGCGGAGGGCTGGGCGCGTTGACCTCGGGCTTTATCGGACGCGGGCACAAGCTTGTCGCGTGCCTTGGATTCGCGGGCGCGGCCGCGGGGCTGATTGTGGCGACACGGATGCATTCGGCCGTTCCGGGCGTTTTCGCCGTCGCGTTTTCGAGCTTCTGCAACGATCTGGTGATGCCGGTGGCGTGGGGAACGGCGACAGAGGTCGGGGGCAAATGGTCCGGCACCGTCTCCGGCATCATGAACATGACCGGGAATTTCGGCGGCGCGCTGTACGGGCTGACTGCCGGCGTGATTCTGGAAGCGACGCACCACGATTGGACGCCCGTGCTGCTGACGGGCGCGGCGTTCTATATCTGCGGCGTGCCGATGTGGCTGGCGCTTGACGCGGCGACTCCGATTGAGGTTACTTCACGGTAATGGGGACGGTGGCGATGTGGTGTTCCCACTCAAGGCGCAGCAGGCCGGTCTTCGGGCCGGTGCTCGATAGCGTCATCTTGTACGTCTCGATCAGGTTCGCGGGTTTGCTCATCGTCATTTTGACGCGGCCGAGATCCATTTTCGGGTTGTAGGTCAGGCCCCACTGGCCGGTTTCCTTGTTGATGATGAGCTGCCAGTTGTCGGGATCCTGGATCCAGGCGTAGATTGTGTAATCGCCCTTGGGAACGTTGAGACCGCCGATATCGAGATCGGCATCGGTGTGCAGCGACGTGGCGGAGTTCGCGCCCGCGCGCCATGCGGGATAAGTGGGATCGTTCGAAAGAAGTCCGCCGGGTCCGAAGATCTTACGACCCCGAACGGAGGGGGCGCTGTAATGGATCGTGATCGTTTTGCCCGCCAGGGTGACGGATGTCTCCTCAGGCGGGCTCTGCGCAAACACGACAGTAACCGAGGCGGCAAGCAGGGCCGCGAATAAGATTTTCATGGATGGTTCCTTTCTGAATTCAAGGCTGGTCTGAAGTCAAGGCTGGCTCGGCGGCGGCGCCGCGGCCTTCTGAATGTTGCCGACCCACATTTCGTCGCCGTTCACATAGACCGTGGCCGTGATCGGCTCGCCCACCGATAGTTTGGAAAATTGCGATGTGTCTTTGACCGGATAACCCATGGTCATGGCGCCCATGAAGCCCGGGATCGCTTCGTGCTGGATGGTGGCGACGCGCCCGTCGGCATCGAGCGCCTTGATGAAGCCGTGCAGTTGGTAGGTTTTCGTCGGCCCGGACGTTTCCTGGGTCTTCGAACCGCATGCGCCGAGCAGCAGGGCGAAGGCGACGGGGATCGTGACGATCGGATGAACCTTCAGACTCATTGTTAAACTGAATGCTCCTTTAACACTATATGCTCTGGAGCGGGCTTTTCATCCCTACGCTGCGCGATAATCCCGCGGAGGCCGAGGTCGCGAGCCATCGGCTGCTGCTGCGCGCGGGTTACATCCGGCAGGTGGCCGCGGGGATTTACAGCTATCTGTTTCCGGCGCGGCGCTCGCTGCTGAAGATTGAGCGGATCGTGCGCGAGGAGATGGATGGGATGGGCGCGCAGGAGTTTCTTCTGCCCGCGCTGAATCCGGCTGAGCTGTGGCAGGAATCCGGGCGTTGGGATGCAATGGGCGAGACCATGTTCCGTCTGAAGGACCGCTGCGGCCGCGATCTCTGCCTCGGCATGACGCACGAAGAGATCATGACGGCGACGGCGCGCGGCGAACTGCGCAGCTATAAGCAGCTGCCGCAGATCTGGTATCAGATCCAGACCAAGTTTCGGGATGAGGCGCGGCCGAAGTCGGGTTTGCTGCGCGTGCGGCAGTTCATCATGAAGGATTCGTATTCGTTCGACCTCGATGCCGAGGGGTTGGACGTTTCGTATCGGAAGCATTACGACGCGTATCGGCGCATTTTCGCGCGCTGCGGGCTGGAGGTGATTCCGGTGGAGGCGCATTCGGGCGCGATGGGCGGCAGCCAGTCGATGGAATTCATGGTGGCTTCGGATGCGGGCGAGGATCTGATTGTGAGTTGCCCCAGCTGTCGCTACGCGGCGAATCTGGAGAAGGCGGTTTCAGTGGCGATTCCGCCGGCGGTTGACGATCCGGATACCGAGAGTGCGCCCGAGGAGTTTCACACGCCTGGGCGGAAGACGATTGCCGAGGTCGCGGGGTTTACGGGTCTGCCGGAGACTTCGCAGATGAAGAGCCTGGTGATGGTGGCCGACGGGAAGCCCGTGTTGGCGCTGGTTCGCGGCGATCATCAGCTGAGCGAAACCAAATTCGGGCAGGCGGCGGGCGGGGCGGCGGAAGTGCGTCCGGCGCGCGCGGACGAGATTCGGGGGTGGTTCGGCGCGGATCCGGGGTCGCTGGGACCGATCGGCATTACGGTTATGCCGATCATTGCCGATCTGGCGCTGGAGTCGCGGCGCAACATGATCGCCGGCGCGAATAAGAACGATTACCATCTTCGAAACGTGACGCCGGTGCGCGATTTTCAGCCGCGATTCGCCGATATCCGGCAGGTGAGTCAGAGCGATGCGTGCGCGATTTGCGGGAGCGAATTGAAGGTTGAGAAGACCATCGAATTGGGGCTCATCTTCAAGTTGGGAACGAAGTATTCGGCGGCGATGGGGCTGCATGTGACGGCGCCGAATGGCGAGGAGATTGCGCCGATCATGGGGTCGTACGGCATCGGTATCGAGCGTATTCTTTGTTCGGCGATCGAGCAGAACCATGATGTGGCGGGGATGTTTCTGCCGGTATCGATTGCGCCGTTCACGGTCATCATTACGCCGGTGAACAACGCCGATGCGGCGTTGCGCGATGCGGCGCGGAAGATTTACGACGATTGCATTGCCGCCGGGATCGATGCGCTTTACGACGATCGCGATGAACGGCCGGGCGTGAAGTT
Source organism: Bryobacteraceae bacterium (assembly GCA_030036985.1). Lineage (GTDB taxonomy): Bacteria > Acidobacteriota > Terriglobia > Bryobacterales > Bryobacteraceae > BOG-234. The sequence continues at coordinate 322 of JASHSD010000395.1, read as the reverse complement.
CAAGGATGCGGATCTGATCGGCGCGCCTTTTCGGATCACCATCGGGAAGAAGCTTGCGCAGGGTTTCGTCGAGCTGATCGAGCGCAAGGGGCGCGCGGCGCGGGATGTTGCGGTGGGGGATGTTGTCAATGAACTGGTCGGCCGTACGCGCTGAGTTCCCGGCGCTCAGCGACTGGACGTGGCTGAATACCGCGACTTTCGGCCAGTTGCCCACGCGCACGCGGATGGCGGTCGACAGGCATTTCGCGCGGCGCGAGGAAACGGCTTGCGCGGATTTTCTCGAATGGTTCGACGATGTGGACGAGTTGCGGGCGCTGGTAAC
>JASHSD010000394.1 GCA_030036985.1 Bryobacteraceae bacterium | reverse complement strand
AATGGCGCAAGATCAGCTTCGGAAGCCGCAGTGCTCAGGGTGAAGTCGCGGTTGCCCGCTTGCTCACGGTGACCCGCACGTGCCGCATGCAGCATCGAGCTCCGCTGGTCTATCTTGTGACCGCCATCCGGTCACATCGCAACGCGCTACCCATGCCGTCGCTGCTAAAAACAGCGTCAACCACCTGAACTGTTACGTCAAAAGTGATGCACGGTGGAACGCGCAACCGTAACTGCTTCGCCATCCCGTGTACGTGGCCGATGTACTGAATGATCGTCGCTTCCCTGGTTGGGACATCACGCCTGGTTGAGTCCGCTAATTTCATGCTGCTGAACTTCCTCCCTGTGGCCTTGGGTTGTAATGCAGGTCCGTGTCTTCCGTCGAACCTTCGCTCCGACGTGGCTGATCTTTGCGCCAGCCTGGGCCACGTTCAACTCTCTCCCCACCACGAACAGTCCTGCACCAGCAACTTGCCGCTCCAAAGCCGTGCGCTCCCCGCGTCCCACGATCACAGCCCAATCCTTTACCGGGTGCTCGCACATATAGCCTTCCCTGATCAACTCAACGTTCCGGCCCGAGTCCCGAAGGTACTGTTCGCGGCGGCGACGCCAGGCATCGCGCTGTTTCGGTTGCTGCCTTTGCACTGGTCCTCCACAAAATGCGAAGCGGCCGACGCAGGGGTCCAAGACCGCCGTTTCGACCGCTTATCTCGTATCGGATTAACGGACTGAGCCTTGAACAGACCGGTGTTCTGGGTCAAGGAGGATCCGTCGGTTGGACGGTCACATGTCAGCCACGGCCGTTTTGCGGGAGCGCGCCCCACCACTTGGTTCCAGCCCAGTCTCCGAGTGGTGCCGACACGCGAAATCGGGGAGATGGTCTCATTCGTAGATTTCCGGCTCGGCCAGGTCGGTATTGTTGCTGCCTGATAATGAGATGTCCATGCCCAAAGCGCCGCAGCTTGAAATGGGCGTTGTCGTCTCTTTCTCCGAGATCTTCAACCGCCCCGCCACCATTGAGGGCGCGGGGGAGGTTCTCGCGCAATACAAACGCGAATCGGTGCTGCTGGTCCTCGCCAAGCTGGGTGCGGCCTTGCGTGTATGGCACCGGCCCGATTATGAAAAAGATAACGGGCTAGCCCGCGATGTGTTCAAGAACGCGGCGCGGGCTGAGGCTCATTCGATGGCCGGAAGGCCTCGACGTCTGTTTTTCACGCGACTTGGCATACTGGCAACGGCGCGGCTGGCCCTCAGCGTGTGCGATAACCCGGATGCTTCGGGGATCACGGAACCTCAACAGGCAGCCCACATCATGGCGTGCTGCCTGATGATGAACGAACTCACCTCCAGCACAGTGCCCCTTACCGGCGTTGCAGACTTGCTGGTCCACCAACTCGCCAATCACAACGCAATGGCGCATTATGATTTCCGGGCAGACTTGCTTCGTAGCCTGGAAATATTCCAGCGCAACCGCGATCTGCTGGCGAAGTACCCAGGAACCGCCGACCTTGCAGAGGAGTTCAGTCGCACGACCGGACTCTCACCGCGCGCCAGTTCATCGAGTTGTGCCTCGTCATCGGCAGTCCTTACCGAATGATGAATGCGGGATCACTGATCGCCGATGATCCGACTTTCTTCATTGACAAGAGCCGCTTTGGTGACATGAAGCTGAGTGCTTCAGAGCTGACTTCGTTCTTCGGGACGGTTGCGCGTACAGCACGGGAACTCGCGGACTACCTGCCGACACAAGGGGAACGCCCCTTCGCCGATACGACAGTGTTTCAGTCTTGGCCCGTTATCCGGGCTGCAGACGGCGAACGGTATTACTGCTGTGATGTGGCGAGCCTGATGGACAAAACCGGACGCGGGCTGTACTGGACCCTATTCGCGGCCGCCAGCAAATCCACCAAAGGAAAATTGGGGGGCACATACGGCCGCGCCTTCGAGTCTTATCTGCACCATTGTGTGCGGCGCGCTGGGTTCGACCCGGGCGCTTACGTTGACAGTCCGACTTTCGCCGACGGTGCAGAGGTCTGTGACGGCATGTTCACAGATGGATCGAGCCTTATTCTCTGCGAGTACAAAAGTAGCGTTCTGAGGGCCGACGCCAAGGTGAGCGGAAGGTTGGACCTACTAGAGCCAGACATTCGCAGGAAGTTCGTAACCGGTGACGAGGACGGCCGCAAAGGTATCGCCCAGCTGAGCCTGAGCATCAAGCGTCTACTACAGGGTGAGCCGGTCGCTGGCATGCCGAAACGGAAATGGAGCATCGTTCAACCCGTGATGGTCTGCCTGGAGAACGCAATGCTCTGGCCCGGCATGTCAGGTTATTTGAACGGTCAGTTCGATCGGGCGTCGCTCAGGGAGTTGTCACGCATTAAAATCGCCCCGCTGACATTGATCGACATCGAGCATTTCGAGGACCTGTTGGGGGACATGAAGCATTTTGGATTCGGGGCTTTGCTCGACGATTACTATCGCGCTCACATGCGAAGCACGGGGGGCGGGCATGATCAACTCGTCGCGTTCCGGCGGAAGAATATCCCATTTCTTGATGACAAGCCCGAGCCTTCCGACGGGAAGGAAGCCGCGTTTCGAAAGTTTTTCGCCGATCTGGGCGCGCGTTTGTTCGAAGACGCTGATAGTTCAGGTTGGCGAGGGCCATCTGGGAGTTAGTGCTCACCGCCCTGAGATTCGCCGCGAAAAGTGGATGAATCGCCTCTCGTCGGCCGCTCGGAGAATGGCTCGCGCTCTGAAGCGCTCGGGAAGACCCTAATCGCCGACAAATCGGCGGGAGGAATGCGTCGGCCGCCCTGTCGACTACGTGAACGCTGTATTTCGGGGGATGGGCGCGCAATCGCACGGAGGGTAAGCAGTTAGACTCGCGAAATAGTCCCCGGTCTCAGTGCCAAAGGGATTCTTCCTTGTTGCGGACAACTTTGAAGGTGTGGAACGCGAGACGCGCTTTAAAGGCCTCTATGCTGTTAGCCAGCGTCCCAAGCGCGGAGGCGACTTGTCCGCGCGTCACGATCGACGCTGGACCGACGATAACCTGCACGAGCCTCAGGTGGTCGGAAAACTCTGCAAAGTAGAGTCCCGTGTCGGGATCTTTGTCTTTAAGATCCACAAAGCATCGAATCTCATTCTCGTAGCGCCAGTG
>JASHSD010000393.1 GCA_030036985.1 Bryobacteraceae bacterium | reverse complement strand
AGATTCGAGACCAAACGCCAAACGGCGGGTCCTCCCAGCGGCGGATAAACCGGCGGCGTAGGCCGCGCCACACACGAGACAGTGACGGGACCCACTTCGTCCATCTGCAGCCTGGCGCCCGGCTCGACCTCAGTCGCGAGCCACCGGTTCGTACACAGGGTATGCGCGAACACAGCCGCGGCGGGTGGCGTTGCGGGCGAAAAATTCAAATCCAGAAACGAAAGGTGTACGTCCATGCCCGGAAGGTCTTCGCGTGTCGTCCTTTCGCGCCGCGCATACCAGAACGCCCCCGAATGCGCCGCCGCGGCGGCGTGGCGATACGAGTAGAACGGCTCGTAGATCACACTGTCGTCGTTCGGATTGGTGGATCCGGTCACTTTTGCGATCGAATGAATCTCCGTGGTGCGCTCGCGCCTCGCGTCCCCGACGAGCCGGTAATAGAGATGGCGGTGGTCGAGTCGCACCGGCTCCGTGGTTTTTGGAAACAGATTCGCGGCGGGCGTGCACCCGTGAGCCACGGCATGCGCGCTCAGCCGGGGATTTTCCCGCGGCATCCGGTTCAGGGCAAACAGCAGGTCGAAATGACGGCCTTCGCCGTGTTCTTCAAGATTCGCTACATCGAAAAAAAGAAATTTTTCCGGAAAATAGAAATATTCCTGGATAAGCCGGTAAGCCGGATGCGATTGAGGCGCGGCGGGAAGAACATCTTCATCGCGCCCGAATCCCACGGGCGTGAGCGCGCCCTCTTTCAGGCGCCGCTCCCTGCCGTCTTCGGGAACCAGCCAGATGTCGACGAGGTTCGCCGACAACAGGTCATAGAGAAGCCACGCCGGACCGGCCCGCGGATCGAGATAAAGCCGGAGAGCATTCATCTCCAGGTTCCCCAGCGTCCCCTCTCCAAGCGCGGACACCCGCACATGCAGCACGCCCTCCACTCGCGGATCGCGCAGGAAATCCCAATGCGCCCTGGGTTCGATCGCGACACTGGCGACTTCCACCGGGTAGAGGCTTACGGGATAGCAGGTCCGAAACCGGCAGGTGGCGCCTCCGCCTTTCTCATAGGCGAACAGCGGGGTGTGCTTCGGGATCTCATGCGCGGTGGTGTAATTGTGCCGCTTGGGATCGATGTGAAACCGCGCTACCGTCAACGGCGGGATCGGTTCCGTCATGTGCGGATACAGCAACCCCAGAAGACTGGTGGAGATCTCCGGAAACTCCATTTCCAGATCCCGCCGCAGCCGTCCCGTCAGAAACGCGAAGGATTCGATGAGCCGTTCCACGTGGGGATCGGCGGGATAGCCGTCGCGCAAAATCAACTCGCCGGCAATGCTTCGGTGAGTGGCCGCGAAATCGCGCGCGGCGCTCCGCAGAGAGGCCAGTTCTTCTTCGTAGTAGCGGAGATCTTCGGTGTCGGATTTCATCGCTTTTCGGGCGCGGGGGGATCGCAGCGCACCACCATCCCGCCTTCCACGCCGCTCAGTTCGAATGATACGCGGTCGGCGAGATACCCGATGAGAACATCGGCGGTCAGGACGCCGGTTACCCGATGGGGTCCGGCGGCGCTCGGAAACAGCGCCAACCGCACGTTTCGCAAACGCGGCTCGAATGCCTCGATTCGCCGTACAATCGATGCGCTGAACAGGGTCTGATCGGCGGGATTTGCGGATGAGAGAGGCGCAAAATCGGGCAAGCCGTAGTCGATCGTGGTCAATTGCCCGATGCGGCCAAGGTCGGATTCCGGCCGGGCGCGCGTATTCAAAAGCCGCTCGATATCCCGCCTTACCGATTCAATGGCTTCGGCAATGCCAGGTTCGACATCCGGGGGAGAACCCGCGCCCGCCGCTTCCCCGGGCACAAGCCTGTCAAAAAGCGGAAGGCGCAGGCGGCGCAGGCGCCGGGGATCCTCGCCTAACTGGGGCTGTTGGTGGCGAGATTCCATGTGGCCGAGGCGTTTCCGGAGTCGGTAACTTGCGACTTCTGGGCCGCGTAGGTCCACGTCATCTTGGTGTAGTTGAATGTCACCGTCTCCTGCGGCTTGCCGCCGCCCCCCCCGCCTACCGAGATGGACGATACCAGCGCATTGGTCATCTCATAGATGAAGATTTTGGTGACCTTGCCGTTATCGTTCTGCCCGATGGTTACCTTAAGCGTGGGGATCGGCTTGGCCTGGTTGCAGAAGTCGACCAACGAGCAGGAAGCCAGGTCCTGATACTTCGTGACCGTGAAGTCCTGGTGGTTCGGCTTGCCCGAGGTCCGCTTGGTGTTGCTTTGATCTCCCGTGATCTGCTGCGCAACCCCATGGCTGTAAGAGAGAAGCTCGATCATGTTTGTATAGTCGGTTAACTGACACTCGCCGTTGATGCTCGCGGAACTGGCGTCGAGGATAAGTACGTCCATGCTGGATTCTCCTTGTATTTAAACTCGCTGCGATCTCATGCTACGCGGCTGCCGGAGGCGGCAGTTCGGCCACCAGACGGATCGATACCGTGAGTTCATCCAGCTGGAAATGCGGTTTCAGGAAGACCACGGCTTTATAACATCCCGGCTTGCCGTCGACGTCCGTTACGTCCACACGCGCCTCCCGCAGAGGGAATCGCGCCTTTACCGCCTGCGGCGCGTCGTCGTTCAACAGGACATACTGGCTGATCCAGGTGTTGAGGTAATTGGCCACATTGTCGCGCGTCATGAAACTGCCGATTTTATCGCGCATGATCGATTTGATGTAATGCGCGAAACGCGACGCGGCAAGAATATAAGGCAGCATCGCGGATATCCGCGCGTTGGCTGTGGCGGCCGGCAAGTTGTATTTCTCAGGCTTGTTGGTGGTCTGGCCGCCGAAGAACGCCGCGAGATTGGATCCTTTGCGATGGCAGAGCGAGACAAAGCCAAGGTCGCTCAATTCCTTCTCGCGCCGGTCCGTGATCGCCGTTTCGGTCGGGCACTTCAGAACCTTGTCTCCGGCAGGCGTTTTGAATGTGTGGGCCGGGAGGCCTTCCACCAGGCCGCCGCCCTCGACACCACGGATCGCCGCGCACCAGTGGTATTGCGCAAACGCCGATGTGATCCGCTGCGCCAGCGCGTACGCCGAATTTCCCCACAGATATTCCTTCGGATCCATGCCGTCGACATCTTCGCGGAAATCGAATTCTTCCACCGGGGTCGTATCGGGACCGTATGGAAGGCGCATCAGCACATGCGGCAGGGTTAAAGCGACATACCGGGAATCCTCGGACTTGCGGAAAGACGCCCACGCCGCCAGTTCGGAAGACTCGAAGATCTTCGTCAGGTCGCGCGGCACTCCCAATTCGTTGAAAGACTCCATGTCAAACAGCTTCGGATCGGCCGCGGCCAGGAACGGCGCGTGTGCCGCCGCCGCTACGCCCGACATCTTTTCCAGGGTTCTGATGTGCTGCGGATGCCGCCCGAATTCGAAATCCCCCACAAGACAGCTGTAGGGATTGCCGCCGAAGGTGCCGTATTCCTCTTCGTAAATCTGTTTGAACATCACGCTCTGGTCGAATTCAATGGCCTTTTCCATGTCGCTGACCAGTTCGTTGAACTTCATATTCATCAACCGGATCTTGAGGAACTCGCCGGTTTCGGAATTCATCACCAGCTGGTTCAGGCCGCGCCACGAGCCTTCCAGTTTCTGGAACTCGGGGGCGTGAATTACGGCGTTTATCTGGGCGCTCAGCACTTCGTCGATCTGAGCGATGCGGTCCTTGATGGCCCGGATCAGATCGGTCCCGGCGTCGACAGTAATGTTTCCTTCGGCCACCTGGCCCGCGAATTCGGCCACCAGAGCGCGCGCGTGGTCCTGCTGCGATATGTCGCGCGCCATGTTGCCGCCGGCCACGATGCGGTCGAGCAGCGTCATCTGCTGCGTTCCGGCGCCGCGCGTCTCTGTGTTGGGTGTGGTCTCGTCAGCCATTGGTCTTCTCCTTGGGCTCTGCGAGCTGCTTCAGATTGTCCGGGCTCGCCGCCACATCCCTGAGCTGGGAAGTGAGAGCGTCGTTGCCGTCGAGTTTGCCGAGCAGATCGTTCAGCCGCTGCCTCGCCGCGAAAAGCGGCTTCAGCGCTTCGATCTGGGTCAAAACGTTGAAAGGCTCAAAATCCTCCAGCTTTTCGAATTTCAGCGTCACTCCCATGGTTGGAGCGGCCGCTTTCGGCAGCCGGTTGGGAACGTTCAGGGTCAGCCGGGGCTTCGCCGATTTCAGCACATCGTTGAAATTATCGCGGTCGATTTCGACGAATTTCCGCGCCTTGAGCGTGGGAAGCGGTTCTTCCGGATTTCCCGAAAGATCGGCCATAACACCCACAACCAGCGGAAGTTCCCGCGTCACAATTGCGCCACGGGTTTCCACGTCGTAGGTAATCTGGACCCGCGGTGGACGCACACGGTCGAGCTGGTGCTGGATGCTTTCCGGCATAAATCAGGCCTCCATAAAAAAATAAATCGAACTCGGTTATCCTACTATGTTTTCTTCTGAAATTCCATCCCGAATTTCATTTCTTTCCGGCGTCCGGCGGTTGCGCGTTCAGCAGGCGGTAGATTTCAGTGAGTTCCGACTGGTTGCGCACCAGCTCCGGCAGTAATTCCTCGAGGGACATCGATCCCCAGGCGATGGCGCGCCGCACCAGATACGGGGCGGGGCTGTGGGGTTCGGTGTGGGAAAGGTAATCCGCCGCTTCGGCCAGCATTTGAAACGCTTCCGCCCGCGTCCGGAT
>JASHSD010000392.1 GCA_030036985.1 Bryobacteraceae bacterium | reverse complement strand
TGCACGAAGATCGGCGCGAACTGACCATCGAGGCGCGCTGCGACAAACAGCGGGTAACAGTCCGGTTCCGCGATACCGGCTGCGGCGTGGCGCACCCCGACCGGCTTTTTCGTCCCTTCCAACAGCAGGCCGAGGCCACGGGATTGGGATTATATCTGTCGCGGGCCTTCATGCGGTCCTTCCGTGGCGACCTTCGTTACGAGCCGGAACCCCGCGGCTCGAGTTTTATAGTGGAATTGTCGGCGGTGGTGACTGTCGACAACAATGCTGCCGTCGATAACAATGCTCTCGGAGAACACCATCCAGCGGCAGATCCGGATTCTGCTGGTCGACGACCACAGCCTGTTTCGGGAGAGCCTGAGCCGGTTGCTCGAAGCCGAGCCTGATTTCCGCATTGTCGCCACCTGCGCGACGGCCACCGAAGCGCTGCAGGCGCTCGGCGGAGAGCCGGTCGACGTGGTGCTGCTCGATTACGATCTCGGCGACCAGCAAGGCTCGGCCTTTCTCGAAGAAGCCCGGCGCATGCGCTTCGAGGGGCGAATTCTCATGGTCACGGCCGGCATGGGAGACGTCGCCACGCTGCGTGCGTTTGAGAGCGGCGCGTCGGGAGTGTTTCTGAAGCACAGTCCGCCCGCCCAGCTGATCGAGGCCATTCACAAAGTGATCGGCGGCGATATGTGGCTGGATTCACGCGCGGTGCGTTCTTTTGTCGCGGGCGCGAATGTGCGAACCGAGACGCGGAATGCGGTGCAGACCCTGAATGCCCGGGAGCGCAGTGTCCTCAAGGGCGTTTTTGAGGGTCTGACGAATAAGGAGATTGCAGCCAACCTGCAGATTTCCGAAAGCTCCGTCAAAGCCGTGCTCCAGCAGTTGTTCGAGAAGACCGGCGTACGCACCCGCAGTCAGCTCGTCCGCATCGCCATCGAACAGCACGCAGGCGATTGGCTGACTGAACCCTGAACCGCGATTTGCCAAGGCCACAGGGCGCCTCCGATACGCCCGTGTGGCTGCCTGGAAGAAAGCCGGGAGGCGCCTCCGAATCGCCTCCCGTGACGTGTTTTTCGGCGAACCGATACCTCCCGGCTGGCCCCACGTCAAAAAATCGTCGTCAGTGGACACCGAACCGGACGATTTTCTTTCGGGTACGCTATTTAGTGGCAGTCAGCTCCTGTTTCGTTTCACGCGGAACCGAAATTTACTTCTACAGGCGTGCTGGAACATCCCGCGCGAGGACCCGAATGGCCACCGGGCTTTTCGCGGCGGTGTGCCGGACGGACGCAAATCCGTACGACACCAATGCGAATACCGCGACCGTCCCGAGGATCACACATGCGGGTCGAATTCCCTGCGAGGAACGAGTCCAGATCCCGGCCGCCAGGGCGAGCAGGATAAGAACTCCTTCACCGGCGAAAAATCCGGGGCCGATGGGCCGTTTGATCCAGGGAAAACACAGGCAATCCGCCCCGCGCAGTTCCGAATAATGCGCGGCGATGAAGATCGCGAAGGCCAGAAGCAGGAGCGTGCCCAAACAGGCGCCCCAGCGCCGGAATCGCGGCGTCAGCAACAGCACGCCCGCGAAGGTCTCCAGCGTTCCCGTCACGACCGCGGCCGCGGCGCTCACCTGCTCGGGAGCCTTCGTCTACGCCAGCCGGGCCGCCGCACCGGCTGGGTCCGTGATCTTCCAAACCCCCACAATCAGAAAAACCGCGGCAATCAGAATCGCAGCGATCAGATTCAGCGCGATCTGCCAGGCGCGCCTGTCCCTGAACGGAATCAGAACTTCGTCCGCGACGGCAATTCCTTCTGCCATATACAACCAGTGTATAGAGGTTTGTTACCCGACCGATGCCGCGGCGCTATTTGTGGGCGCGCGACTGGAAGTGATAGGTTCGTCATGGTCGCGGCTCGGAACGGATCCCATGCATCTGTTATTTGCGTGCACGTCATTTATGTGCAAACCAGACCACGAACAACCCGTCCGGCCGGACGTCCTCCCAATAGGACAGATACTCGCTCCGGACCTCGCGGCAGCGGTGCCGCAACAACCGTTCCAGCTCGCCCCGCCTGAACCACTTCTCCCATGGAGGCGTCTCCAGCCTGCCCCACTGTTCCGCATTCTTGTCAATGATCGCGAGCCTGCCGCCGGGTTTCAGTACCCGGCACAGCTCATCCACCGCCCGCTCGATTTCCACCGCGTGTTCGAGCGATTCGGTGGCATACACCGCGTCGAACGCCGAGTCGCCAACAGGCAGCGCCGTCATCGACCCCGCCAGGCGATGAATCCCGGCGGGGATGAACTTGAGCATCTCCTCCGATATGTCAAGTCCCCAGATATCGGCCCGCGGATGGCGTTCGCGCATTACCCTGGCGAAGCGTCCTTTGCCGCACCCGGCGTCCAACACCCGTTTATCGGCCAAATCGCCGAAGAACTTTAGGAGCGACTGCACATGCTGAATGCGCGGATCGATCGTCGAGGGAAAATGCTCCTCGTCGCGGGACGACTCGTCGAAGCTCCGGCGAATCTCCCGATACAGGTCGTTCGTGTTCGGGTCACCCGGAGGCGCCGGTGCCGGCGCCGGCCGCGCCGTCCCGAAAAGACGCCGCCTCAGCCCACGAAGGCTCACGCGCGCGTCAGAAAGATGGGCAGACCGATCTTACCCCTATAGGTCGGGCGGTAACGATCCGTACTGTACATCGTGGCAACGTCGATCTTCCGCGGTCCCAGCTTCGGATCGGGAATCGGAACCGCGGCGTAGCATCCATGATTGATGGCCGCCATGAGGCCGCTCTTGCCTTCCTCGATCAGATCGGCGGCAATGGCGGCAAAAGTAGTGGCGACCATCTTGTCGACGAAATCGGGCGGACCGCCGCGCAGATCGTAGGTCAAATCGCTCACGATGGTCTCGTCGCCGCTGCGCTTCTTTACCGCATCGCTCAGCGACTCGGCCACGTTGGCCTTTTTCCGATGGCCGAACGCGTCCGGCTCGCCGTATTCGGCGACCTTGTATCCCTCCCACTCGGCGCCTTCGGAAAGCAGAATCAGCGCGTAGTTCGCCGGGTTGTTTTTCTTGTCCTCGAAAATCAGATCGAGCAGATGATCGAGATTCACCTTATATTCGGGAATGCAGCAGCGCATCGAACACGCGTATGCCGTATAGAGCGCCGTGTAGCCGGCGTCGCGGCCGAAAATGCGGAAGATGCCGATGCGTTCGTGCGACGCGACGGTGGTTCTCTGGCGCTCGATGGCGTCGCTCGCGCGCGAGACGGCGGTCGAAAAACCGATGCAGTATTCGGTATTGCGGACATCGTTGTCCATGGTCTTCGGCACCGCGATGACGTTGACGCCCTGCTGGTCGAGAT
>JASHSD010000391.1 GCA_030036985.1 Bryobacteraceae bacterium | reverse complement strand
GCATCCGCCGACGTTATTCTCGACAAAGTTCGCCGTTGTAAAGAATTAGCCGGGACGGCACACTAGAACGTAAATCGGGCGACCAGCGTGCCGGCGCGCGGATTGACGGCGCCCGTCGTCTCCGGAGTGATGGTGCCGAAGCCGCCGCTGTACAAGCCTTTGTACGGACCGGAAGTGAACGTCGTGGGAGCGACCGAGAAGTTGCCGAGATTAATCGCGGAGGTCTGGCCTGCCGCAATCGCGTATTCCACCCGGTTGAAGATATTCGTGAACTCCGCGCGAATTTGCAGAACGTAACGTTCTTTGATCCGGAAGGTGCGGCTGAAGTTGGCGTTCTCCGACGGGTAGCGGAAGCCCCGAAAGGAGCGAAGCGAGCTTTCATTTTCGGCAAACTGCCCGTCGGGGACGTTCTCAAATGCCGCCGGGTTTAAAACCTGGGTCGTGGTCGGGTCAAAACAGCCGCAGTTGATGTTGAGCGGGGTGGTGTGGTGGACTCCGTTTTTGTCGTACCAATTCACGGACCAGGGACTCATTCCCGGAATCAATTGCGCCGGGCCCGGTCCGTAACCGAGGAAATTGCTGAGGGGCGAGGCGCCGGAACTGCTCGGAAGACCCACCAAAGATGCGCTCTGGTAATTCAGATACCAGCCCGTACCCCACCCGGACACAATGTAGCTGAGTACTTTGTTGCTGAAGATACCGGAGGTGAAGCGCGGCACCTCGTACTGGGTGCTGATCCGCAACTGGTGCGGGATGTCATAGGGGCTGAGGGTCTTGCCCAAATTCCGGTTAAAGGGATCCGGGGTGCCGATCAGCGCCAGGTTCTTCGAGTAGGTGTAATTCGCATTCGCGGTCAGACCGTGGCTGAAACGCTTGGTAAATTTGAGCTGCAGCGCGTCGTACCAGCTTTTCCCGTCGGGCGCGCCCAGGGGAGCCAAGGTCCCGGTGTATTGAGGGTAGGGCAACAGCGCCTGCCGGACCGTCTGATTCTGCGGGAAATTGCTGTAAGGCAGGAACTGCGTGAGGCCTACAGACGCCAGTGCGGCCTTCTGAGCCGCGGTCAGTGACGATATGCTCGTATTGAACTCGCTGGAGAGCGTGGCATTGCTGAGGTTTGAGCCGGAGATTCCAAGGGCGGCAAGCTCCGACAGACTCATCACGTTTTGCGGGGCCAGGGAAGTGTAGCCGGGGGGGAGGCCGGGGGGGAGGATGGTGGCGGCTGTCTCCCAGACCCCGACATTGCCCACATACCCGGCTTCCACCGCGATATCCTTGCCGAAAGTGCGCTGCACCGTGATATTCCATTGCGTCAGGCGCGCGGGGCGGCCGGCGTTTTGATCGAGTAGAGCAGGCGCGGCCACGACGGCTCCAACCGCTTGACCCGCTGCTGGATTACTCAGGGTCGGCCACGCCGCCTGCACGGTGGAAGGGATCCCGTTCTGAAGCAGTCCGGCGATCTGCCCGAACGCCGGCGTCGTGGCGCTGGCGGAGTTTGATGCATAACCGGTGGCGGCGGAATCGTCGAGGGAGCCGTAAACGAGGCCGGCACCGCCGCGGATGACGGTTTTGTCATTCAGCTGGTAGGCTGCGCCTAGACGCGGCCCGATCGCATACGGATAGTTTTGAGCGAAACTGCAATTGCAGTTGGCCTCATAAATAATAGCGCCAGGCCGTCCGCTTGCCGAGGGATTCGGGGTGGTGGCGGAGAAGTCTCCATAGCGGCCGAATTGTTCTTTCTGGTAGGTGCCGTAGTCCCAACGCAAGCCGTAGTCCAGAGTCAGCTTGCGATTGAGCTTCCAGCTGTCCTGCAGGAAGATGGCGGACTGGTAATTCTCCGTTTGGAGGTTAATGGGCGCGTTGATGGCGATTGCCTGCGCGCCGCCGAGCAGAAACGAAGCGAAACCGAATCCGGCAAAGCCCGAAGATACCGTGGTTCCATTCAGCGAGGGCTGTGTGGTGTAGTTCGAAAGGTTACCAACGGTGCCGGTCGTGCCGAAGGTGTATTCGCCGGCGGTGTACGTGAAATTGAAGTTGGGATACTTCATCTGCCGGATCTCAAAGCCGGCCTTATAGGTATGCGAGCCACGCACGTATGTCGCGGAGGTCACGAACGAGGGACGGCGCTCCCAGAAATGCTGGTCGTATTGCGGCCCCAGATTGTTCATGCCGCCCTCTGCGACATTGCTTGAGACGCCGCTGGCAATCAGCGGGAGACCGCGGCCAGGAGAGATTGCGCCCGATAAGCCGAGTGTCTGCTGGATGTTCAGGAAATCTTCGGGACCCAACAGGAAGTCGGAGTCGTTCCAGCCAAGCGTGTAGTGCATCAGGAACGTTGGCGTCACAGTGTGGTCCAGGTTGAGCCGGAACGTCCTGGCGGCATTCCCGGAATATCCGGAGACAGTGATGTCATCCGGCAAACTGTCGGCTCCCGTAGCGGTCCGGGGCGTAGAGGTGGAGGTCTTTTGAAAGTAAAACGCCGCGTGCAGCTTCGCGCCCAGATTTTGATCGACCTTGATGGATGGGATATAGGATCTGCGGCTGCCGTTGTACGGCGCCAGATAGTTGGATCCCGCCTGGTTGGCAGTCGGGCCCTGAGGCAGCGGAACCATGGCGAGGATTTTAACCGCAACCGGATCGAACCTGCTGATGGGAATGATGTTGCCGGGGAAAGGATTGCGAACCAAAGCCCCGTTCGCGGCGGTGAAGGTGGAGGCGGGGTCGAAGATGGTGCCGCTTGCTATGGTGTTGCCAAGCGGGTCTGTATAGGGCCCGGAGGCGGTTGACACCAGGCGATTTTCGGTGGTGATGAGGCTGGAAAAATCACCGTCGCGGTAAGCGGCTGTGGGTACCGTGGACAGTGTGGTGGTATTGAGCAGATTCTGCAGGAACTCTTCGAAGCTGAAGAAGAAGAACGTCCGGTTCCTGCCGTTGTAAAATTTGGGAATCCAGACGGGACCGCCGACCGTGAGGCCGTAGTCGTTCTGGTGAATTGCGTTTTTCACTCCCAGGTAGGAGGGAGTAGCGTTCAGCGCGGTATTCACCAGGTAGTCATAGACGGTGCCGTGGAGATCGTTCGTGCCGCTCTTGGTGACTACGTTCACAACAGCTCCGAGGCCGGCCCCGAACTCCGGGGCGAAACTGCTGGTCAGGATATTGACTTCCTGAACCGCCTCCGTCGAGGACTGCGTCTCCATGGTGGCTCCGCCAAGACGCGAGCTGGTGGGGTTCATGGTGGCGCCATCCAGTCGAGTCGTGAGTGAATTGTTCGGCGCGCCGTTGATGACGGTGACGGTGACGGCGTTGCCGCTCCCGCCTCCGGGGCAGGTCGCGCTATCGCAATACTGCACTCCAGGCAGCAGGCGCGAAGCGGCAAAATAGTCGCGGACACCGTCATTGGTTGCGGCCACCGTGAGAAGCGGCAGGTCGTCCAGTTGCTTCAGCGTGAAGTTGCCCGCCACCTCGGCGCTCTCGGTTTGCAGCAGGGAAGCCTCGGCGGATACGGTCACAGATTCGCTGGCCTGGCCCACTTGAAGCGCGATGTCTTCGCCCATGGTCTGCCCCGCGGCCAAATGGAATTTGGTGTGGGTGTACTTCTTGAAACCCGACACGGTGACGGAGAGTTCGTAGTCGCCCACCGGTAGCTGCGTGACGGTATAGTTTCCGGTGCTGGAGCTGGCGCCCTGAAAGGTTGTTCCCGTGTCCGAATTCCGGACTACGACGGGAGCATTCGCTACAGCAGCTCCGCTCTGGTCGGTTATGGTTCCGGTGATCGTGGCCAAGCCGGTTTGGCCAAAGCCGGCGGATGCGCACAAAAGAAGTAGAGATGGTATCGAGACCTGCCCTCATTTTAAAGTTCCCCCTTGAACGAAAGCTGAACGATCGGCCGGTATGAACGGATACCCAAACTTACCCGTCTGCCCCGCAACAAGCCAGCCCCGATTGCAGCTTGGTCGTGTACTTTATCACAATTTACGAACTTTGAAACACTCGGCGCCGAACAATTTCTATTTTTTTTGCGGCCCGTGATCACCTTGCGCCCCTGCGGAGTACCGGCCGCATCGTGGTGGACGAGTGCCACCACCTTGCAGCAGTGACGTTCGATCAGGTAATGCGGCAGGTGAAGCCTTTGATGCCGGAGTATCGAAGCCGCCGCTCCATGCTGCGGCGCGAGCGCTCCTCCGCTTCGACCCCGCGCGAACTGCTCGATCAGTTGCCGCGGCGACCAACGGTTCTTTGTCGCGCGCGCCGGAAAATCGTCCAGGTCTGCAGGGAGGGCGTACAGACCGATCTGGCGGAGTTGAGTGGAGAGGCTACTGCTCGGAGTCGTCGTTGGCTTGAGCGGGCGAGATCATCTTAGTAACCCAAACCTTTGGGGAATCTTTAGGGAGAAAGAGGGTCTTTGCTCAGGACCATTATAAGCGTTCCTGACGGCTCAAAACGCTTTTTGATCGCCACTCGTGCCTTTTGGTTTCTGTCAATTACCAGCGCCCGGAAAACTCTCAACCCGAAACGCGGTTTCGTAGTCGCAGGGTACTCTGATCGGCTGGCCATTGGCTCCGCTACCGACCGAAGAACCGCCCGGGTTCGGGCCCCAGAGAGCCATCCGGGAGTCGGCGCATTGGCAGAGGCTGCATCTCCATTCCGAAATGAATATGCCACTTCCGCCAAATCTCTTCGGTGAAAAGGCCGGCGGGCGCGTTCTCGATCGCCCTTCGGAACTCTTCAGGCGGCAGGTATTTTTCGGTCGTCGCCAAATCTGCCGATGAGCCGTAAACCATCACATGGACCAATAATGCCCACTCCTGCTAAGGTTATTGATTTCCCGATTGCCGCTGCCTCCGGAGCAAAAGGTCAGAGGTTCGAATCCTCTCGGGTGTACCAGATATCATCTCACCTTGTCTCGCCGATCAGCCGCAATGAAAGCAACTCCGCCTGAATGCGGATCTCGGGCACTGCCGTTGTCTCGAACGTTTCGCCCCGTCGCGGCGGCCCGAGAGTAAAGAGCACGGAGGACACGCCGCGCGTTCGGGTCGTCAACGCGCCCGCGCCGTCGGTTCGGAAACCGATTCCGAGATCGTTGCCTTCGGCCAAACCCCTCCCCACCATTGTTTGAACCAACGGCCTCGACGCTTGCCCGCTGTACTGTTCCTGAACGCCGGAGCAGTTGATGATCCGGTCGACCTCCAACACCCGCTCGCCGCCTTCCCGCAATCGGATACGCACCTTCAGCACATCGCCGCTGCGCGCAGCGTCGCGGATTCGCCCTGCAAGCACGTGGACTCTGCCTTCACGCTGCAGCTGGTCGAGGCGCCGCCGCACCTGCGGGGCCATGCGGTGCCGATGCGGCTCCCAATACCGCCTCAGGTGTCGCATGAATCTCGACCGTTCGTCCCGGCCCATGTCTCGCCAGATGTCCTCTGAGACGGGCCGAAGGACATCCACGGCTACCCGCCAGCAGAGGCCGTTTTCGCGCATTGCCGATACGCGGTCCCGCACCTCCCGCAGGAGGAGCCTCGCGCTGTGTGTTGACCGAAGATTCCAGGTCACGCCGGGAGCGCAGGATTCCGTATGCGCCTGAGGCAGGATGCCTCGCCGCGAGACCATCCAGGTCTCGCATCCGCGCTCCTGGTTCTGCAGCGCCAGCGTCGAGTCGATCGCGGTCAATCCCGTGCCGATCAGCAAAACCCTTTCGCCGGGAAGCGGCGCCTTCAGAGCGTCGTCGAGCCACGGCGACGCGTGCCATTTTCCTCCCAACGCCGGCGCGGAGATTCCGGGGAACGGACTCGATAGCGGATTGCCCAAAGCCAGCACCACTCTTGCGGCTCGAATCGACGATCCGTCGCTGAGCGTCAACCACGCGCCGCCCTCCGTCTCTTCGACCGCGGTTACCTCGGCGCGAATGTGGCCGCAATCCCGTCCTTGCGCCGCTCGCAATTCGTTTTGGAGAACGTCTTCGAGGTACTCGCCATAGAGCATTCGCGGCGCGAAAAAGCCGCGCTCCGGGCAAACGACCTGTCTCGCACGCAGCCAATCCGCAAAGTGAACCGGCCGGTCCGGAAACGCGCTCATCTTCTCGGCGGGAACGTTGAGAAGATGTTCGGGGAAAGAGGTCGAGTAAGCCAGACCGCGGCCAAGACGCGCGCGCGGCTCAATAATTCGGATGCGGCCGCTGAAGCCTTGTCGCAGCAGTTGCGCGGCCGTAAGCACGCCGCTGCATCCGCCTCCGACGATCGCGATATCGCAACAACCAGGGTCCTCGTTCATAACGCTCAAAGAGGCGAGACCGGATCAATCGCGATCCAACAGATCACTCCGGCGGCATAGATCAGAGCCGACGCGTAGAACGCGACGTTCCACGCGTTACCGCTGATCTGCAGCAAAAAACCCGTGACCGCCGGCGCTACGCCGCCGCCGAGTTGACCCAGCGTGTTCATGAAACCGGAAACGGCTCCCACGTTTTCGCCGCCGATATCCATCGCCGTGGTCCAGGAAACAGGGCCGCTGAATTCGGCCGCAAAGCTGGACAGGCTCATCGCGACAAGCGCCAGGATTGGATTCGCGATCCACGTGAAAAGCAGCAGCAGCGCCGCGGCGCCGCCGTAGGAGATGTATCCCAGCAGCTTTCGCGCGCGGGCGGTGCTGCGAATCCGCGTGGTCAGCGCCGAGAGCGCCCACCCGGCGAACAGACTGCCCAGACCCGCGGTGAACAGCGGCAGGCCTGCCGCGAACGCGCCGTCGCGCAGATTCAGACCACGGGATTTGTACAGATAAATCGGCAGCCAGGTGATGTAGAAGTAAAACCCGTAATAGTGCGAGAACCACTGAAAGCCGAGCGCCCAGACGCTGCGCGAGCGCACGATCTTTCCCCAAGGAGCCCCGGCGTGTGACACCCCCCCTGGCCGCGCGGGCAGAAGCGCCAGCTCAGCCGCGTTCACCGAAGGATGCGTGCGCGGGTCGTCGCGATACCAGCGGAAAAACACGATCCCGAGCAGAATTCCGGCGACGCCCAGCAGAATGAAAACCTGCCTCCACGTGAACCACGCGTAGAGCGCCGTAATTAAAGCCGGAGCCACCGCGGCGCCCCAGCGCGCACAAGCCGCTTTGATCCCTTCGGCGGCATTGCGTTCGCGCGGCGGCAGCCAGGTTCGGAACATGGACGCGAGGCCCGGAAAGCATCCCGACTCACCCGCGCCGAACAACAAGCGGCTGGCGAACAACGACGGAAAATTCCACGCTCCGGCTGTCGCCGCGACAAACAACGACCACAGCGCGATCACTCGCGTCAGCAGCCAGCGCGCGCCGAAGCGGTCGCAGAACCAGCCGCTGGGCATTTCGCCCGCGGCATAGGTGAATCCGAAAGCCGAAAACACAAGTCCCATCTGCCCCGGCGACAGATGCAGTTCGCGGGACATCGCGGGAGCGGCCTGGCTGATGGCGGCGCGATGGAGAAACGACAGGAACGCGATCGAAGCGCCGAAAACGATAATCGAGCGGCGCGTGTTGGTCGGCTTTTCGGAAACCGGCGCTTTGACGACAGGATGGTCGGCAACTAACGACAAAGCCGTGCGGCTCGACGCGCTCATTTCAGCAACCGGTGGATCTGGTCGACCGCGTAATCGACCTTCATCTCGACCACGCGCCTGCCAATCTCAGGGGTGGAACGGCGCGCATCGCCCTCAATGCCGTTATTGATGCGCTTGACGTTCGGTTCGCGCGGCGCGCCGCGCGGGCGCACCGGATCCCCCACAGCCGTGGCGATCAGATCCTTGCGCACCCAACCCTCGTCGCCGCCAAGATAGAGCAACTCGGAAGTGTCTTTCACCGACGCATGCGATCCGGCCGGATAGCCATTGTCGGCAAGCCATTTGTCGAAGTCCTTGCCCACCTTGTCGTAGAACTCGTTGCAGTGGACCACGCGGATGCCCTTATCCGCGTATTTGGCGCTCAGCTTCGTCGCGACTTCCGACAGTTCCTTCTGCCCGCCGCCATGGTCTCCCATCAGCACAATGTTCTTGAACCCGTTCGCGATCATCTGCTCGGCTACTTCTTCGTTCAGCCGCGCAAACACTTCGCTCGATATGCCGATGGTGCCCGGCAGCGCCGGGTTCGCCCGATTGATGGAGTAGGGAATCACCGGCGCCACGATCGCATTGCCGAGCTTTTCCGCGATCATGACGCCGAGTTTGCGCACGATCAATGTATGCGCGCCGTTGACGCCCTGCGGGCCGCGCTGTTCGGTGCCGCCGTTCATGATGAGCGCCGTCGTTTTACCGTCGGCCAGCGCCTGCTTCACCTCGGGCCACGTCATCAGCTCGAAGTCGACGAGCGCGGGCTTGGTTTGCGCAAACAGGGCGGGGATCAGCAACAGTGCTGCGGTGAGGATCGAATTGAGCTTGTACATGAATTTTTCTCTCATTTGGCGGCCGTGTTACGGGCTTCTTTTGGAGCAGCCGCGACCGGCGCTTCCGGCGGCGGCGCTCCCAGACTTTCGAGCAGAGCGATCGTGTCCGGATGCTCGATGGGCAGGTGCGCGTTCACCTTGGGGCCGTTCGCCATGTCGGTGACGGTCTGCCCTTTTTTGCTGCGCACGTCGAGCTTCTCGCCGTGCGCGACGAGATACTTGACCACTTCGTTGTCGCCCCGATAAGCGGCGCCGTGCAACGCCGTGTAATTGTAGACGTCTTTCGCGTTTACATCCGCGCCCGCTTCGGTGACGAGGTATTCGACTGCGGGGAGCCATCCCCCGGAAACCGTGCGCGAGGCATTCGCGCCCCAACCCAAACCCGCGGCGACCATCAGCGGCGTCACTCCCTCGTCGGAAGCGAGGGAAGGATCGGCCCCGCCCGCCCGCAGAATCTTCATCGCCGCCACATCCGTGGCCATCGCGGCGCGCCAGAACGGCGTCGCGCCTTTCTTATCCACCCATTCCTCGTTATGCGAGGTGGGACGGAACCACAAGCTTTTGATCAGTCTCGCGTTGGGATCGGCGCCATGAGCGAGCAGCGCCTTCAGCAGATCGAGGTAAGAGATCTTCTCTTCCGACGTGATCGGGTTAGGCGACCACCCCACTTCCGCATATTCCACATCCTCGGTTGCATAAAGCGCGGCCAAGCCGTCGATGGTGGCGAGATTGGGATTCGCGCCGTGATCGAGAAGGTATTTCGCGACATCGTAATGTCCGTTGGCGATGGCGATCACGATCGGTGTACTCTTGTCTCCCGCGCTCACGCCGTTCACGTCGGCACCCGATTCAATCAGCGCCCGCACCGCTTCCGCGTAGCCGTTGCGCGCGGCTATCAGCAGAGCCGTCATGCCGCCGGTGACGGTCGCGCTGGCGCCGCGAGCGTCACCGCCCGTCCCGCGCGCCCCGCCGCGATTGCCTCCTCGTCCCTGCCCTTCGCGTCCTCCGCCGCCCCGGCCGCCACGTCCGCCGCCCTGCGCAACGGGATTGCCGTCCTCATCAAACGCCGGCCTGCCCAGCTTTACCACTGTCGTGGCGACGGTCGGATCGGCTCCACGCGCGATCAGCAGCCGGATGGCATCGGCGCGATTCCGGCCTGCCGCGAACATCAAAGCCGTTTCGCCTTTCGCCGGTTCTTTAGCATTCACCGCGGCGCCATGGTCGAGGAGAAGCTTCACCGTCTCTGTGCTGCCTGACGCGGCCGCCAGCATCAGCGGCGTCGTGCCGTCGGCAGTTGTCGCATTCGCGTCCGCGCCTGCGTCCAGCAACAGCTTCACGATTGCGGCTTCGCCGCTCGTTGCGGCCACCGCAATCGGAGTCACGTGGCCCAGCGTCGTCGCCGCGCGCGGGTCGGCCCCGGCGGCAAGCAACCGCTTCACCGCGCCGGCATCGCCATCTTCAGCCGCCTGATGCAGCGGAGTCAATCCATCGCCTGGCGCCTGCCCGTACGCCAAACCCGCAAAGCAGATTCCGGCGAGCAGCCATTTGGCCGGCATCATATGGCCACCTCTCCATTGCTGTCCCCGATGCTCTTTACGTCTTCGACGCCCAGCTTGTGGAGAATCGTCAGCAGCAAGTTTGCCGCCGGCGTTCCCTCCGCCGCGCGGTAGTGCAGATTGCCTTGCAGCTGCCCATTGGCTTTTCCAGCCAGAATCAGTGGCAGGTTCTTGTGATTGTGGACATTCGAATCGCCCATCGGACTGCCGTAGAGCACCAGCGAATGATCGAGCAGGTTGCCGTCGCCGTCCGGCGTGTTCCTGAGCCTGTCGATGAAATAAGCCGCCTTGCTCGCGTGATACTGATTCAATTTGGCGAATTC
>JASHSD010000390.1 GCA_030036985.1 Bryobacteraceae bacterium | reverse complement strand
GTTTCTGGAGCGCTTGCCGGCGGGCTGGCGCTATGCGGTCGAGATCCGCAACCGGGAGTTTCTGGCGCCGGATTATTTCGCGTGCCTGCGCGCGCACGGCGTCACGCATGTGTACAACGCGTGGACGCGCATGCCGGAGATTGCGGAGCAGATGGCGATTCCGGAATCGCGGACGGCGGATCTGGTGGTTGCGCGGGCGCTGCTGCGGCGCGGGCGTCCGTATGCGGAGGCGGTGCGGCGGTTCGAGCCGTACGATACCGTGCAGGAGGTGAACGAGCCGGTGCGGCGCGGATTGCGGGAGCTGATCGATTTCGCGCGCGTGGACGGGCGGCCCGCCTTCATTTTCGTGAACAACCGGCTGGAGGGGAACTCGCCGGGAACCATCGTTTCGATTACGGATTGATTGCTATGCTGAGGGTTCTCTGTGGGCTCGCAGCTCAGTTGGTTAGAGCGCTTCTTTCACACCATCCTAAGACGACGCCGGGGAGAGAGCGAACTCTCCTCCTGGGTCCGCACGCTAAACTCGCCTTTCAGGGGACTACATGTTGAGCCATTCGTAACCGCGGCGAAGGCGCAGGGGAATGTGCTTGACTCGTCCTCAGAGCGCTCATCACCCATTTTCCTGCCGACCTTCTGTCTGCCATGCAGGCCTTCAATGCCGCCTTATCGTTGACCAGAGCGTACATCTTTCTCGCAGCAGCCATCGGCACGCGCAGGCCCGCCAATGGAATTTGCGCCGTGAATCCCGCCAGCGGCACGCCCACGCGGCTCATGAACCGGTTGTATGCCGTTTCATCCCGAACCGGGTTGCCGCGAGCCGACTGAGAAACGCCCACTTCTGTCAGGCCATACTCCGGCAATGTCGACCGCGATCGTCTCAAATCCTCGCCGGGCAAGCGGAGCCCCAGGAATCGCCGTCATCTGCCTTCCGTTCGTACATACCCCATGGAACAGAATGACCTTCAGCGGCGCGCCGGCATTGTGATAGCAATCAAGATGAATGCGAGGCCGGCCCCACCGCCGCCATTCCTCCGTGGCTCGTGTCCCGGCTTCAGTTGAAACTCCGCGGGAAGAAAGCTTTGAATTTCGCTCCAGTTCTTCTGTTGCGTATAGGTGTCCCCTGAGCCTTCGCTCCTTTCTCAAATCCAGCAAATGTTGGATATGATCCGATATTTGTCGGATGCAAAAGGGGCAAGGTTGCGGAATCGCCCCTCGCCACCGCAAGATAGGAAACGATGCCCGCCGCCAAAGTTCGCAAAGCCGTGTTCCCCGCAGCCGGTCTGGGGACCCGGTTCCTGCCCGCCACCAAAGCTCAGCCCAAGGAAATGCTGCCGCTGGTCGATAAACCGATCATTCAATACGGCGTGGAGGAAGCCGTACATTCCGGCATCCGCAACATCATCATGGTGACCGGACGCGGCAAGTCCGCGATCGAAGATCATTTCGACGTCAGCTTCGAGCTGGAGAACCTTCTCGAGAGCCGGCACAAGAAAGACCTGCTCAAGATCGTGCGCCAGGTATCGGACCTGATCGACGTTTCCTATATCCGCCAGAAGGAAGCTCTCGGTCTGGGCCACGCGGTCCTGCGATCGAAGGAACTGGTGGGCCCGGAGCCGTTCGCCGTGATTCTTGCCGACGATGTGATCGACGCGGAAACGCCGTGCGTCCGGCAGTTGCTGGACATCTACGAATTCTTCTCCGCGCCCGTGCTGGCCGTGATGGAAGTCCCGAAGGAGGCGATCTCCGCCTACGGCTGCATCGATGCCGAACCCGTCGCGCATAACGGCAGCAAAGACAAGGTCTACCGCATCCGGGATCTGGTGGAGAAACCGAAGGCCGCGGATGCGCCTTCGAACCTCGCGATCATCGGCCGCTATATTCTGACGCCGGATATATTCGAATCCATCGCGGCGGTGGAACCGGGGTCGGGCGGCGAGATCCAGCTGACAGATTCCCTGCGTCTCCAGCTCCGCAGCCGTCCGATTTATGCGTTCAAATTCGAAGGCAAACGCTACGACGCGGGCGACAAGCTGGGTTTCCTGAAAGCCACGGTGGAGTTCGCGCTGCTGCGGCACGACCTTGGCGGACCCTTTCGCGAATACCTGAAATCTCTGAAATTGTAAGATAGCTTCATGAACAGGTGGCGCAGGCTTCAGCCTGTGATCCTTGCGGTCTGTCTTTGCGCGGCCCTGCTGCTGCCGGGCGCGGCGCAGCAAAAGGTCACGATCGGAATGTACGTGCAGTTGGCCACGCAGGCCGGCGAATTCGCGGCGGCGGAGAACGCGCTCGCGCAATACCGTAAGGCGCTGGGCGAAACGCCCGAGTATCTGGACGCGCTCGCGTGGCTCGGCCGCGGTGAACTGACCCATCACAACTACGACGCCGCGGATAAGAACGCGGCGGAGGTCCGCAGCCGCTGCCTGGCCGAACTGGCGCATCGCCCGCTGGACCAGGAGGGGCATCTGCCGCTGGCGCTGGGCGCTTCGATCGAAGTCCACGCGCAGGTTCTGGCGGCGCAGGGCCGGCGCGACGAAGCAGTGGTCTTTCTGCGCGGTGAAATGACGCGATGGGGCGGCACTTCCATTCGGCAGCGCATCCAGAAGAACATTAATCTGCTGACGCTCGAAGGCAAGCCCGCGCCGATGCTGGACATTTCCCAGGGCATCGGCAGCCGCAAGCCGTTGCCTCTGTCGGCGCATCGAGGTCATCCGGTGCTGCTGTTTCTATGGGCGCACTGGTGTCCGGACTGCAAGGCCGAAGTCGACATTGTGCGAAAGCTGATGGATAAATACGGCCCGCGCGGACTCGTGGTGATCGCGCCGACTCAGCATTACGGTTACATAGCAGGGGGCGAGCCGGCGTCGCCCGCGGTGGAAACGAAGTACATTGAAGCCGTATATGCGAAGTATTATTCGGGCCTGGGGCAGGTGGAGATTCCGCTGAGCGAAGCCAATTTCACCCGGTTCGGCGTGAGCACGACGCCGACGATGGTGCTGGTGGACGGCCGGGGAATCGTGCGCCTGTATAACCCCGGCGCGGCAAGCTATCAACTGCTGGCTTCGAAGATCGAGTCTGTGCTGAAACCGGCAACCCGCGG
The DNA here is from genome assembly GCA_030036985.1 of Bryobacteraceae bacterium. Taxonomy (GTDB): domain Bacteria; phylum Acidobacteriota; class Terriglobia; order Bryobacterales; family Bryobacteraceae; genus BOG-234. The sequence goes on along the minus strand of JASHSD010000390.1, from coordinate 223 downwards.
AATCCGGTAATCGGACCGTGGCTGATCTCAATCTCACGCAGGCAGAAGCCGACAAGCTGATGGCGATGGAAAAGCGTTCCGCTGATGAAAAGGAATGGCTTTTCCCGAGCGCAGGCGAACGGATTGCGATCCCGCTGACTTCGGTCGACAAGCGGGAAAACTTCATGCTGGATGTGACCCGCTCCCAAATCAAGTTGACAAAAGCCACCTGCCAGAACCGGGC
>JASHSD010000389.1 GCA_030036985.1 Bryobacteraceae bacterium | reverse complement strand
ATCGGGGCGGTCGCCCGCCCCGATCACCTTCCGGCGGCTGAGCCGGCGCTCGGGTCGCATCCCTGCGTCGCCCTATCCTCCGCTCAGCTGAAACCGGCATCATCCTTCCGACGCTCTCTTTGCAACAGCCAAAATGTCAAGGATGTCCCGGAACAATGTGTCAAGGATGTCCTGGAACTTGACAACTGAAGTCGCGTGTCCGGTTATTTCCCGGACACTACACCTGCTAATGCCACGCAATTTTTTGTGGGGCGGGCCTTCGGGCCTTCGGCCGGGCTTCTGCCCGGCCAAGGACCGCGGGACAGCGCCCTTTGCCAAGAAAGCGGTACCGAGCCGCGACCGCGAGGGAGCGTTATCCTTCCCCGTCGTATCATCGAAACAGGAATGCGCTGGGCCATCCTGATCCTCGCCTCGGTGGTTTCCGCCCAGGCCGCCGACCATTGGATCCGCTTGACCACCCCGCAATTCGAGCTGTACACCACAGCCGGCGAACAGAAAGGCAAAGACACACTCCGCCACTTCGAAAAGGTGCGCGAATTCTTCCTGAAAGCGTCTCCTGTGCGGGCCCGGGAGGACTTACCCATCCGTATCGTCGAATTCGCCACCGCGGACCAGTTCCGTCCATATCAGCCCAACGACACCAGCGCCGCTTACTTCTTCGAAAACTCCGCGCGCGACTACATCGTTCTCGGCAACAGGGCGTCATACCCGACCGCGATCCACGAATTTACGCACCTGATCGTCCGCCGCAGCGGTCTGCGCATTCCGCTTTGGCTGAACGAAGGCTGGGCCGACGTCTATTCGACGCTGCGTCCCATGGGGAAAGAGACCGCTGTCGGCGATCTGCTCGCGGACCGCACGCGAACGCTCGCCACCGAACCATGGCTGAGCTTCGACGAACTCACCAACACCGACCGCAATTCGAAGAACTATCACGAAGCCGACCGCGTGGGCATCTTCTATGCGGAAAGCTGGGCCCTCGCCCACATGCTCTATCTTTCGCCGGATTACCAGGCCAACTTCGGCAAATTCATCGTGGCGCTGAACCATGGCAACTCGACCGCCGAAGCCGTCCGCATCGCCTGGGGCCGCACGCCGGACCAGGTTTTCGAGGATCTGCGGAAATATCTCGACCGCAAAAAAATCTACGGCAGAATCTTCGAGGCATCGATGGACGACAAGCAGGAGGAACCCGTGGCCTCGCCCGTCTCGGAGTTCGATGCGCGTCTGATGCTGGTCGATCTTCTGCCGGCCGCCGGTAAGACGACGCAGGCGAAACAGGCATACGCGCAGCTCGAGCGGGAGCAGCCCGAGAACCCGCAATTGGCGCAGTCCATCGGCCTTCTGGCGGAGGAAACGGGAGACCCCGCCACAGCCCGCCGTTATCTCGAGAAGGCGTTCGAAGAAGGGGACGCCGATCCGAAGATGTGCCTCGAACTGGCCATGATGGATGCCCTGGCGCACGAGCCGCCGGAAAAGATCGTTCCGATTCTGGAGCGGGCCGTGAAAGCGAAGCCCGATTTCACCGAGGCGAAAGTGAGGCTGGGTCTGGCGGAGGTGGATGCGCGCGATTTCCCCAAGGCGGTTTCCACGCTGATGGCGATCCACGACGTGACGCAGGCGCAGGCTCCCGGAGTGTTCTGCGGCCTGGGCTACGCTTATCTCGAGACAGGCGATCTGGCGGCCGCGCGCCGCAACGCGGAGACCTGCCGCAAATGGGCAAAGACCGCGCCGGAAACGAGCCGGGCCGACGATCTGGTGAAACTCGCCGATGCGCGCGCCAAACCTTCCGCAGCGGTGCATCCAGGCGAAACCATCCGGAGCGTTGCGGGAACCGCGCGCGCTCTCGAATGTTCGCCGGAGGGCAACCGGCTGCAGATCGTCGCGGGCAATCGGGTGGTGACGTTCGATCTGCCCCCGCTCGACGCTGTCGAAGCCGCGCGCCCGCCGCTCGACTTCACGCTGACCTGCGGCGCCCTGCGCCCGGTCCGCATGACTGTGGAATACGCGCCGCCGCACAGCGCCATCGAGACCAGCGTCGGCATCGTCCGGCGCATCGTGTTCTGATGTTATACGTACGGAATCTGCAATACTATACGTATATGGTCAAACTGACTCTCAGCGTGGCTGATGAAATACATCCGGCTCTACGCCAAATCGGCGAAGCCGTTTCGCTGGACATATACCGAGGTCAGCCGCAGAATAAAGTAACGATATGACAGGGACAACCCACCTAGATGCAGGTGAATGTCGAATACTGTGTGCGCGCCCGTCGATACTCCGCCATCCCTCAAGGTTATCTTCGGCGCGCTCGCTGGAAGCCGTCGCCTAAAGGCGAGGGTTTTGACTCCCAGATTGAGACAATAAACAACCGGACACGCGACTTCAGTCGCGTCTTTTATGCGGCATATTTAACTAAAGACGCGACTGAAGTCGCGTGTCCGAACCACATAGGACACCACCTTACTCGTCTTCCCGGATCAGAACACGCCGGCCCTGAATGGTCACACGTCCCTCGACGATATACCCGATCGCCTTCGAATAAATCACATGCTCCTGCGCCAGTATCCGCGCGGCAAGCGATTCCACCGTGTCCCCGTCCAGCACGGGCACGGCGGCCTGCACGATAATCGGCCCGGAGTCGAGGAACTCATCCACGAAATGCACGGTGCAGCCGGCGATGCGAACGCCGTATTCGAGCGCCTGGCGCTGCGCATCCAGACCCGCGAAGGCCGGCAGCAGCGACGGGTGAATATTGAGCACGCGATTCGGAAACGCGCGAATGAAATCCGCGCTGAGCAGCCGCATGAACCCGGCCAGACAGACCAGATCCACCTCGTGCGTGCGCAGCTCGTCGATCAGCAGCTTGTCGTACGCTTCGCGCTCCATCCCGGCCGAGGCGATTACCCGCAGCGGAATGCCGCGTTCGCGCGCGATCTCCAGCCCCGCGGCGTTCGGCCGATTGCAGATCACGATCGCGATCTCAGCATCCAGCTTTCTGCGCGCGATATTGTTGGCGATGGCCTCGAAATTCGAGCCGCGGCCGGAAATCAGGATGCCCAGGCGCATTGTAAATTCCCGCCCTCAGACATACTGCACCCGCGGTTTCCCGCGGCCCTGGCGGATCACTTCCCCGACGATCCACGCCCGCTCATGCAAACGGCGCAGCGTGCGGAGCGCGGAATCGAGCTTCAAGGGAGAAATCGCCAGAATCATGCCAACGCCCAGATTGAACGTGCGGCGCCAATCGTCTTCGGCAACCCGGCCCAGCGCGCGCAGCATCTCAAACAGCGGCGGCGGCTGCCAGGATTTCGTTCGGATCCCGGCGGCGAGCCCGTGCGGAATCACGCGCGGCAGATTGTCCGTAATGCCCCCACCGGTGATATGCGCGGCGGCGGAAATGGTTTGCTTGCGCACGAGCGCAGTGATCGCCTTGAGATAGCTCCGATGTACTTTGAGCAGCTCGTCGCCCAGCACGGCGCCCGATTCCGGCAGCACGGAATCGACGCTTAACCCCGCCACTTCAAACAGAATCTTTCGCGCCAGCGAATAGCCGTTCGTATGCAGGCCGTTCGACGGCAGCGCCACCAGCGCGTGGCCTTCGCGTACTTTCGCGCCGGTCAGAATACGCGATTTTTCGACCGCGCCGACGATGGTTCCGGCGAGATCGTACTCGCCCTCCGCATAGATGCCCGGCATCTCCGCGGTTTCGCCGCCGATCAGCGCGCAGCCGTTCGCTTCGCAGCCGCGGGCAATGCCCGAAACCACCTGAGCCGCCACATCGGCATTGAGTTTCCCGACCGCGAAATAGTCGAGAAAAAACAACGGTCTCGCGCCCTGCACCGCGATATCGTTTACGCAATGATTGACCAGATCCTCGCCGATGGTGTCGTGACGGCCCGTGGCGAAGGCGATCTTGAGTTTCGTGCCGACGCCATCGACGGAACTGACCAGCACCGGCCGGCGCATCTTCGGCAGCGCGAAACAGCCGCCGAAAGAACCGATATCCGTCAGCACGCCCCTCGTGAAGGTCGCGCGGGCCATCCTGCGGATCTCGCCGACCGCGCGATCCGCTTCATCAATATCGACGCCCGCGTCCCTGTATGAGATTGGGTATGAAATGGGCTTTGTCAACGCAACAGTATAACGTCAGGCGCTGACGCTGAGTAACCCGTTCAACCACTCCCTTACTGTCGTGGCTCAGAAGCCCGTTCCGAGCCGCGCGCGC
>JASHSD010000388.1 GCA_030036985.1 Bryobacteraceae bacterium | reverse complement strand
CGACACGCCTTGGCTCGCCAGAAGGATCACCTGACATTTGCGGGCGGTCTTTTGCGGTGTGCCGCCCGCACGGACCAGCGATTCCAGGCGTCGTATCTGCGCTTGATCGAGATCCAATGCAGCCGCGCGGGTGAACATACCCCATCGGATCACGAATCCTTCTAATTGTAAATAATTAAGTGGGACGGGACACTAGTACCGCTGAACCTCTGAGCAGTGCCCTCCGGCCCAAAGCTGAGGATGCTTTCACCTGGTGCAATTAGACCCCGCAGTCCGATCGAATGTGCGAAATTGGACAGCGCACTCGGTTTTCCTCCTTGGTCGCATGCTGCTACAGAAATCACCCAAGGGTGACGGGTAATCGCAGAACCACAGATGCTACCGCCATTGCCGGCTACAGCCACAGCGATCACGTCATGGCCTGCGGCGTAGTCAAACGAGCGATTGAGCACGCGAGCGCAGGGCGATGACGTCAACCCACTCCAATGCTCATATTCAAGATCTTTGCTCCAGCGTCTACGCTCTCCTTTATGGCGTCCGCCAGCTCGCCGGGATTTGCAATAGGCGCTTCATCGCGGCGGGTATTTCCTTCTGGAAATATTGGCCGAATTATCAATGGAGTTCCAGGGCATATTGCCGGTGCCACAGAACCTCTTTGCGCGCAGAGAATTCCCGCGACAAGTGTCCCATGTCGGCAAACCGCGTTATTTTCCAAACAAGTACTCCGTCGAAAAGGATTAACCTGCCGAAACAGGGTTTGGGTCACACGAGGATTCACCGCTACGGGCCCATCGATAAGTCCGATGGGAACCTCTGTACTGCCGCGTGTACGGCGCATCAGCGACGGCAATCTGACAAGCTCCAAAGGGTCCACTCCAGCATAGGTTACCACTCCCGCCAAGCGTTTCGCACCCTGGACCGGATCGCCGGATCTTAGTGGAAATGCGGTCGGGCTTGACCATTTGAATAGTGCCGCTGCTGGGGAATTCGAGCGGAGGCTACCGCTGCCTGCTTCGAGGGATAGATCCCCCCGTCAGCGTTGGAACCCCGGCCCGAATACCCGAAACGTGTCGACGGGTTTCGGTCTTCCCGCCGTAGCCGAACCCAATCAGGCCTCCGGTTGTATAAACCACCACAAATCGCCCGAATGGGCCAATGAAGTGTGCCATCATGAGGCTGCCACCGCTCTCGGACTGCACGCGCATTTCATGGGCGGCTTCGATGCCCAGCGCGCGCGGACGGAGTTCAACGTCCCCGAAGATTTCGATATCGGCGCGGCCTTTGCGATCGGTTATGTCGACGAAGGCAGGGCGCTGCCGGGTCCGCGGACCAGGAAGGGTATCGAGGAGATCGTGTTCTCGGGCGATTGGGGCCGGCCCGCGCCCGAACTGAGATAATCCGCACACACCATATCGCAACTGGTCTGAAGATCACTGCCGAACTGTACCCATGTTCGCCATACTGAATCGACCAGCGGCGAAGCATGGGCTTGGATGTCCTTAATCCGGCTTCCCCTCAGGCCGTTGAACTGCTACGCCTGTGGGATCGATGTCTCTGGATCTGCGCCTTCCTTCTGTTTGTAGTTACAGGGTCGATTGTGTGGATCGTCATCCGCTTTCGCCGGCGCGACGATCGGGAACCGCCCCAGACGACCGGCAACCTGCGACTCGAGGCGCTCTGGACGGGCGTGCCGATCCTGCTGGTCGCGACGCTGTTCGTACTCAGCGTGGTCGCTGCCGAAGCTATAGACAGGCCGATTCGGCGCGATCCCGACATTGTGGTCACCGGCCATCAATGGTGGTGGGAAGTGCGATACCCAAATCCAGGCGTCATCACCGCGAATGAGGTGCATGTTCCGGTGGGCCGCGACGTTCTGATCGGGGTCGATTCCGCGGATGTGATCCACGACTTCTGGGCGCCGCGTCTCGGGCGCAAGATCGATGCGTTTCCGGGATACCGCAACTACATCTGGATTCGCGCGAGGCAGGCGGGCGTCTACAACGGTTTCTGCGCCGAATTCTGCGGCGCGCAGCATGCCTGGATGCGCTTTCGCGTGGTGGCCGAAGATCCCGCCGCGTATGAGCAATGGCTCGCGGCGCAGGCCACGCCCGCGCTTCCGGCGTACAGCGGCGAAGCCCTCACCGGCGAGACGCGCTTCAAAGAACTCACCTGCGTCAACTGCCACAATATCGCGGGTATTAATCGGCAGAAACAGTTCGGGCCCGACCTCACGCACGTGGCGAGCCGGCAGATGCTGGCGGGCGAACGCCTGAAGAACACGCCCAAGAACCTGCGCGACTGGCTGCATCAACCGAACATTCTCAAGCCGGAATGCTTTATGCCGAATCTTAATCTCTCGGATGCCGATCTGACCAGCGTGACCGCGTTCCTGGAGACACTCAAATGAGCGAGACCCTCAAATGAGCGACACCCCATTTGTGCCCGGGCTGGTCGAAGACGCGGACCGGGTGAAGGCCCACAGCGCGTGGCTCGAATGGGTCTCGACTGTCGATCATAAGCGCATCGGCCTGCTCTATCTCTTCACTACTCTTTTCTTCTTCTGCGTCGGCGGCGCGGAGGCACTGCTGATCCGCATTCAACTGGCGTGGCCCAACAACACTTTCCTGAGTCCCGACGAATACAACCAGATTTTCACCATGCACGGGACCACCATGATCTTTCTCGTGGTGGTGCCGGTGCTGCTGGGACTCGCGAATTATCTGACGCCTCTGATGATCGGCGCGAGCGATATGGCGCTGCCGCGCCTGAACGCTTTCAGCTTCTGGGTATTTCTTTTCGGAGGCATCCTTCTCTATTTCAGTTTCGCCACCGGGCAGGCCCCGAATGCCGGCTGGTTCAGCTATGCGCCGCTGAGCGAGAACAGCTATTCCATCCGGCCCGGCCTCGATTACTGGGCTTTGGCGCTGCTCGGCATCGGCGTCGGCACCGTCGCCACCGCCATCAATCTCATCGTCACCATCGTCACGCTGCGGACCGAAGGTCTGACCATTCGCAGGCTTCCGCTGTTCGTGTGGATGGTGCTGATCAATTCGTTCCTCATCATCTTCGCGCTGCCGGCGCTGAATGCTTCGCTCGTGATGCTGCTGGTCGACCGGCTGCTGAACGCGCATTTCTTCACTCATGTGGGCGGCGGGTCTCCCGTGCTTTGGCAGCATTATTTCTGGTCTTTCGGGCATCCCGAGGTCTATATTATGGTTTTGCCCGCATTCGGGATTATTTCCGAAGTAATTCCCGTATTTTCCAGAAAACCGATTTTCGGTTATGGTTTCGTCGCGGCGTCCACCGTCGCCATCGCGCTGCTCAGCGTGGGCGTATGGGCGCACCATATGTTCGCGGTGGGGCTGGGACACGCATGGGAATATGCGTTCGGCGCTTCCAGCCTGCTGATCGCCGTGCCGACAGGCGTGAAAATCTTCAACTGGATCGCGACAATGTGGGGCGGATCGATTCGGTTCACCACGTCCATGCTGTTCGCCATCGCGTTTCTGTTCACGTTCACCATCGGCGGTCTCAGCGGCGTTATTTTCGCCACCGTGCCTATCGATTGGCAGGTCACCGATACATACTTCGTCGTCGCTCACATGCATTACGTGCTCTTCGGCGGAACGGCCTTCGCCGTAATGGCCGGATTGTATTACTGGTTCCCGAAGATGACTGGACGCATGCTCGATGAACGCCGGGGCGTATGGAATTTCTGGCTGATGTTCATCGGCTTCAACACGACGTTCTTCGTGCAGCACTTTCTGGGACTGGCGGGAATGCCTCGCCGCGTTTATACGTATGGCGATCTGCCCGGCTGGGCGGTTATGAATCTCATCTCGACGATCGGGGCGTTTGTGCTCGGGATTTCCGTGCTGGTTCTGCTCTGGAATATCCGGATCAGCCGCCAAACGGGCGCACCCGCGGGCGACAATCCGTGGAATGCGTGGACCCTCGAATGGGCTACTACGTCGCCACCGCCGGAACATAACTTCGATGCCGTGCCGCCGGTGCACGGGCGACGGCCGCTTTGGGATCTTACGCATCCGCAGGAGGTCCGGCCTTGAGAACGAAGCTCGCGATGGGCGTTTTTATTGGGTCGGAGGCTGTGTTTTTTGCGTTTTTAATCGCCGCGTACATTTATTACGCCGCCGCCACCGTGCATGGGCCGAATGCGGCCAACAGCCTCGATCCGCCGCGCACTCTTATCTTCACCGTCTGCCTGCTGGCGAGCAGCGGAACGCTCTGGTTCGCGGAACGGCGTCTTGCCGCGGGATCGCGCAACGGATTTCGAGTCTGGCTTGGGGCCACGATTGTGCTTGGTTTGGCTTTCATTTTGGGGCAGGCGATGGAATACATCGGTTTGACTCGTAAGACCGTGACGCCTGCGCGCAATCTCTTCGGCGCTACGTTTTTTACTCTGACCGGATTCCACGGGTTCCATGTTATTTGCGGGTTGATCTCGCTTTCCGTTTTGCTTGGGCTCGCGCTCAGGGGGAATTTCAGTGCGAAGGCGGCTGCCGGGACGGCGGCCATTTCGATGTATTGGCACTTTGTGGATGTGGTCTGGATTGTGATTTTCAGCCTGGTTTATTTGCGGGTGTGGGTATGATGAGCGGCTATTCGTTCAGCCTGCATATGGCGATGCATATTGCGCTGGTGTTGATCGTTCCGGCGGGGGTTTGCAGGTTGGCCGGCGGCCGTGGGCGCTCGCCCCACGTGGCCGTTGCCTGGTGCGCGGGGATCGGGGCGATGGCCTTCTGGCATGTGCCGGCGATCTTCAATGCCGCCATGTCACGGCCCGCGCTGCACCTGATCGAACTGATTTCGCTCCTGTGCGCCGGGACTCTTTTCTGGTGGCCCATCTTAGGCGATCGAAGGCTGAAGCCGGTCCCGCACGGAATCGCTTATCTCGTTTCGGCCTGCTTCGCCTGCACCATCATGGGCATCCTGATCACCTTCTCGCCGACCCTGCTTTATCCCATGGCCGGCGATTTGAAAGACCAGCGCATCGGCGGACTGCTCATGTGGGTGCCCGGCTGTCTGATTTACCTCGCCGCCGTGATGGCGATGTTCGCCCGCTGGTATGGAGAAGAGCAATGGACCTGAAAACCCTGCCGCCCGGCTGGAAAAAGCCGCTGCCCGAAACCCTGTCGCGCCCCACTTTCCGGCCCGCGATGCTCGCGCTCGGCATCAATCTGATCCTGCTCGGGATCATCACGCAGATCGTGGTCTTGTTTGCGGGCTTGCTCTTATCCGTCGGCGCGCTTACGGGCTGGATCGCGGAGATTTTCCATGAATAATCCCGAACCCATTTCACCCGAACGCCGGAAATGGTTGACGAAAGTTTGCCTCTTGCTGAGCGCGGCGGGCGCGGCGATCGTCGCCACTCCGGTGGGCGCTTTTCTGATCGGCCCGTTGGCCGAGCGGATTCTCCTCCGATGGCGCGACGTCGGCTCGGTCGCCGATTTCCGTGAAGGCGAAACCACCGAGGTGAAATACGATGATTCTTCCTCAGTGCCGTGGGCGGGCGTGACCGGCCAGACGGCCGCATGGCTCCGTTACGAGGGAGGGGAGCAGTTCACCGCATTCGCCATCAACTGCACTCACCTCGGCTGCCCGGTGCGCTGGATTGCCAAGGCGGATTTGTTCATGTGCCCGTGCCACGGCGGCGTTTATTACAGCGACGGGACGGTTGCCGCCGGTCCGCCGCCGCGGCCGTTGACCAGATACCCGGTACGCGTGCAGGACGGGAAGGTGCAGATTCTCGCCACACCCACGCCGATCACCTGAGCTACGCCCGTGCCGGGAAAACAACTCCTCCTGAAAATCTGGCAGTGGTTCGACGACCGGTCGGGCATTTCCAAAATGCTCGGGCCGATCATGAAGCACCCGGTTCCGCCGACCGGCTGGGCGTATGTCTTCGGGAGCGCCACGCTGTTCGCGTTCGCCATCCAGGTGCTTACCGGCATCGCGCTCGCGACCGGTTACGTTTCAAGCGCGGGGCAGGCCTACGAGTCGCTCAAGTGGATCACCAACGAAGCGTTCATGGGGCGCCTGCTGCGCGGCATGCATTATTTCGGCGCGTCGGCGATGGTGCTGCTGGTCGGGATACATATGATCCGGACCTTCCTCACCGGCTCTTACAAATTCCCGCGGGAGCTGAACTGGGTGGTCGGCGTCCTGTTGCTGCTGCTGACGCTGCTGATGGGTTTCACCGGGCAATTGCTGCGGTGGGACCAGAACGGCGTTTGGTCTACGATTGTCGCAGCCGAGCAGGCGGGCCGGGCGCCGTTCGTCGGACCCGCCGTTGCCCGGTTCCTTCTGGGCGGCCAGACGGTCGGCGGCGCGACGCTGAGCCGTTTTTTCGCTTATCACGTATTTTTCGTTCCTGCCGTGATCTTCGTGATGGTGGCGCTGCATCTGGCGCTGGTGCTGCGGCACGGCATCTCCGAAGCGCCGCACCGTGACCGACCGGTCGATCCGAAGACTTACCGCGCGTGGTACCACGCCATGCTGGAGCGCGAAGGCGTCCCGTTCTGGCCCGATGCCGCGTGGCGCGACGTGGTGTTCGGGGTATTCGTCCTCGCTTGTGTGGTGTTTCTGGCGTGGCAGTTCGGGCCGCCCACGCTGGGAAGCCCGCCCGATCCGACAATTATTCAGGCTTATCCGCGCCCCGATTGGTACCTCTTGTGGTACTTTGCGGTTCTCGCGCAATTGCCCCCTGGAACAGAGACTTTTGTGATCGTCGGCGCGCCGCTTTTCGCGGGCGTTTGCTTGTTCATCCTGCCGCTGGTATTTAACAGCGGCCATCGCGCGCCGTCGCGGCGCCCTTGGGCTGTTGCGAGCGTTTTGGTGATTGTGGCGGGGGTGGGATCGCTCTGGATTGAAGGCGAACGCTCGCCCTGGTCTCCCGATTTCGACGCGCGGCGATTGGCGCCGATGCAGGTGAATTCGAGCGATCCTCAGGTGATTCTGGGCGCAACGTTGTTCCACGACAAAGGCTGTGAGTACTGCCACACGATTGCCGGGAGCGGGGGCGAGCGCGGTCCGAATCTGAGCGCGATTGCAGACAGATTGACCCAACAACAGATCACGTTGACGATTCTGAACGGCGCGTACAACATGCCGGCCTTTGCGAGCAGTCTGAAACCGGAGGATCTTTCGGCCCTGCTCGCGTTTCTGGAAACGCGGACCGGGCCGAAGCCGTGATCCGAAGGAATTTTCGGGGCGCCCCAAATCAGTTGGTTACCCGGGCTGAATCCGGGAGCGCCGATTACGGGGAGCGCCTGCCGCCCATGTTTGAAGCATTCACCGCGACCAGAGCCTCGAGGACTGTACGGTTTAGCGACC
>JASHSD010000023.1 GCA_030036985.1 Bryobacteraceae bacterium | reverse complement strand
TCGCGCCCCGCCGCAGGTATTTCCCCATCAGCCCCAACACTCGTTTGTCCCCTATCGTCGTTCCGATCCGGCCCATCAGAATGTCGTGGTTCACGTGGTCGAAGAACTTTGTGATGTCAATATCCACCACCCAGTCCTTCCCTCCCTGCGCGTACTTCTGCGCGGCGCGCACGGCGTCCTGTGCGCTGCGCCCCGGTCGAAATCCGCAGCTGTGCCCGCTGAACGTCGGATCGAAGATCGGCGTCAGCGCCTGCACCAGCAGTTGCTGAATGAACCGGTCCTGCACCGTCGGTATCCCCAGCATCCTCGTGCCTCCGTTCGGTTTGGGTATTTCCACCCTCCGCACAGGGCTCGGAACGCAGGTTCCCGCCGGCAGCTTCGCTTTGATCTTTTCCCAGTTCGCCTGAAGATGACTCTCCAGTTCCGTGGTTTCCATCCGGTCGATCCCCGCCGCTCCCTTGTTCCGCGTCACCGCCCGCAAGGCAGACGCCCGGTTCTCTTCCGTCACTGCCGCTTCCATCAGGTTCTCGTACATCGCTCTCTTTCCGAAAGTGCGCGGCTTGCCGGCATTGCCTCTCCGCGCGGGATCGCCACGGCTGCACCGCTTCTTCCCTTGCGCTCCCGGTTGGCAACCGTTGTTGTTGCGCCCGCGATTCGAGCCACTTATTGCGCCGACCGCCAGTTTCCTCTTCAGCTCCGTTCCTTAGTTCTTCCGCCCTTCGCTCCACAGGCGTTATCCTGCTTCCTCGCTACTACGGCTTCTGCTCACTTCTCCGGCGCTCTCACGCCGAAGATCTCCCCGGGTAAGGTGCAGAATCCTTCCCCTCGCGCCGTCCGGCTCTACCTGATGCGTCTTGATGACCTTTGGGCTTCGCTGTTGCCAGCCGGCTTGCCGCCCGCACCCGGCCTCACTGCCGGTATCGTGTTCCTGCGGTCGAGAGTTTGCTGTCCGCTTCTTTCAGCTTCACCTCGCGGCTACGCCTTGCGGTTCGCTACGGTTACCGTCATCGGTTCCGGTTGGCTCCTTTCATCCAACGAGATTCTGCCCATGCCGGGCACACTGGCGCAGACTCTTCAGTCTGCCGTGCCCGGCTCGATACCAAGAAGAAACGTCCTCCGGGCAATTGTGGTGGGGCGGAGCAGGCGTCCCGAAGAGTCAGGACGCGGCGCGCACGAGTGCGCGCGCCACGCTCCTACACCATCGCCGCAGCTTCGGCGATATTCTCGTGACTCAGAATTTCATCCACGCTGGTGGTGGCCGTACCGGTCTTGCCCACCACAATTCCCGCCGCAATATTCGCCAATCGCATAGCCTGCGGCAGCGCGATGCCCGCGCCGACGCAAGCAGCCAGCGTGGCAATCACGGTGTCGCCGGCGCCGACGACATCATAAACCTGGCGCGCAACTGTAGTAACGGTGATCGAGGCGTCGCGGCCATGAAAGAGCGTCATCCCTTCCGCGCCGCGGGTGATCAGAATATTGGTCCCCGGCAGTTGGCGCAGCAACTGCGCGCCGGCCAGATCGAGAGTCTCGTCGGAATCGATCGTAATGCCCGAAGCGTGAGACGCCTCGGCCTGATTCGGCGTGATCAAAGTGCAGCGGAGATAGCGGCGGAAATCGCGCGACTTCGGATCCACAATGACCGGCACGCTTCGGGCCCGCGCTTCGTCGATAACCGCCGCGCACAGTGCATCGGTCAGCAGGCCCTTGGCGTAGTCAGACAGCACCACCACGTCTTTGCGGTCCATGAGATCGCGCGCGGTATCGATCGCCGCCTGCAGCAGCTCGCCGGAAATGGGAGTTTTGACCTCGTTATCGATGCGCACGATCTGCTGCTGCCCGGCGACGATTCTGGTTTTACAGATGGTGCAGCGTTCGCCGGAATCGATCAGGCCATCCGTGCGGATGCCGGAACGCGAGAGCAATCCGCGCAGCATGCCTCCCGCGCTGTCCCTCCCGACAAGCCCGACGACCGCCGCGTCTCCGCCAAGCGACCGGATATTCGCCGCCACGTTCGCCGCGCCGCCCAAAACATGCCGGCGCGCCTGGACATCGACCACCGGGACGGGCGCCTCGGGGGAAATGCGCGATACGGAGCCGCTGATGTACTCATCCAGCATCAAGTCGCCGACGATCAGGACCGAGAGAGAACCGAATCGCTGTTTCAGGTTGGGAATCACGGGTCAGGAGGCGCGGGCGCGGGCGATCAAAGCGGTGGTCGAAAAACCCGTATGCAGTTTCAGAAAGTGGATGCGCCCGCCGTGTTTCTCCACAGTCTCGCGTTCAGGCACAGGCCGCGCGCCGTTGGCGTATTCGGCGCCTTTGCAGTGGACGTCCGGCCGGATTTTCTCGAGCGCGGCGACTGGTGTGTCTTCGTCGAAGATGGTGACGTAATCGACCGGCTCCAGTCCGGCGAGCAGCTCGGCGCGGCTGTCTTCATTCTGGATGGGCCGCGACTCGCCTTTGACGGCGCGGACACTGCGATCGCTGTTGACGCCCACGATCAGGATGTCGCCCTGGGCTTTCGCGTCGCGCAGGTTCCGCAGATGGCCGACGTGAACCAGGTCGAAGACACCGTTGGTCCAGACGACAGTCCTGCCTTGAGAACGCCAGGTCTGGCGCAATTCGGCAAGGTCTTCGATGGTGCGGAGCTTCCCGTGCGGGTGATGCTCGCCAGCTTGTTCGATCAGCTCGTCGGCCATTTCGCAGATCATATGTGCGACCGTGATATGCGCTTCCTGGATGTGCGCGGTTACGGTCGACGGAACGCGAATGGCAATGTCGGCGGACGGGGCCAGTTTTCCGCCGGAATCGCCGCTGAAAGCTACGGTGAGGATGCCTTTCTTCCTCGCGGCGATCACGGCGTTGATGACGCTCTGCGAATTCCCGCTGGTGCTGATGGCGAATAGAATGTCGCCCGGCCTTCCCTGCCCTTCCACCTGGCGGCTGAAGACCTGGTCGTAACCGTAGTCGTTCGCGATAGCCGTTACCAGCGAAGCCGGACCGGTCAGCGCGACCGAAGGCAGGCTGCGGCGTTCACGCCTGAAGCGGCCGACAAATTCAGCAGTAATGTGTTCGGAATCCGAGGCGCTGCCGCCGTTGCCGCAGGTAAGGATTTTCCCGCCATCGAGCAGGCATTTGGCGACGGCGCGGGCGAGAAACTCGATTTCGATGGCATGACGCTCGGCCAGCTTCAACTTGGTTTCGCCCGAAGTCCGCAGATGGTTATGGATATGGCCGTTGAAGTCCATGAACCCGAGATGCCGATGGCTCATCATAACAAAGTGGACGCGGTCCCAATTTCAGCATCGCTGGGCCGGAGCGGCCCGTCACCAGGATCGGAAGCCGTCTTCCGTGTAGGGCAGTCATCGCGATGTGCCGTTCGGCTCACGACGGAGCATAAAAATGGCCAACGGCAGCATCGTAGAGTCAACGATTTCCGGCCGTTTTCGGAAGAGGATGGCATCCTGCGGCGGATTGGCAATCCAATGCCACGTAGATTTTTCCCAGCCCTATTGTGGGGCCGGCGCTTCGGCGCTGCAGCCGCCCTTCCGGGCGGCCTGGAGTCATGCAAATCCGAGGGTTGTGATTGCTCTCGGGCCGGGCGTAAGCCTGACAAGAGCCCGGCGGCAGGCCCGAAGGTCTGACCCCACAAAAAACTACGTGGCATTAAACTGGCTCGTCAGAAAAAATCGTGGGCGGATTCGGGCTCAGGCAGTTTGCCAAGTGAGTGATACAGTGCCAGTTCAAGGCAGCGGAAGGTGCGGAAGCCGTAGGATTTTCTCATGGTGACTTTCGCTTTGTTGTTCAGCCCCTCGACCACGCCACTGGAGAGCAGTTTCTGGGCGCGGAAGTAATTGAGGATCAGTTCC
>JASHSD010000387.1 GCA_030036985.1 Bryobacteraceae bacterium | reverse complement strand
CATTACCCATGCGCAGATCCAACCCGGTATGACGATTATCGTCGACGGCTTCATGGCCAAGGATGGTTCGCACAATGGAGCGGGCTCGAAGGTGACGTTCACAGACGGCCGCAGCGTTTTCACCGCGGGCGCCGAAGACAAAGCGGCGGGCGATAAGAAATGATTTCCGTCAATCGAATATTGATCGCGGGATTGGCGCTGGCTGCGGCTTTGCCGGCGCAGGCTCCGGCTCCGAAAACGCCGTTTCCGCAGCGCACGCCGGATGGGAAGCCCGATTTCAGCGGCATCTACGAATGGCCCAAGACGGACGAAGGCGAGAAGTGCCGGTGCTCGGCGACGATTTTCAATAAAGCCAGATTCCCTCCGCTGACGCCTGGCGGCGAGGCGCTCTATGAGCCGCGCAACGGCGATCCGCGCCACGACGAGCCGCGCGATTTCTGTCTGCCCGCCGGATTTCCTTCGGGGATGTTGTCGGCGAATGCGGTGCGTTTGGTGCAGAACAAGACGTTCCTGGTGGTGGCGCATGAGTTCCAGGCGATGACTCGGCTTATTCCGCTGGACGGGCGCGCGCATCGGGAAGGCCTGGAGCCGAGCTATTACGGCGATCCGGTCGGGCATTGGGATGGCGACACGCTGGTGGTCGATACGACCGGGTTCAAGCGCTGGAGCCTCGACGATTATTTCTATACGAACCCCAATGAATATCGGATGCACAGCGAGGCGCTGCATACGATTGAGCGCATCAGCTGGAAGGATGCGAAGACGCTGGCGTATCAAATTACGATTGACGATCCGAAGATTTTTACGCGGGCGTGGTCGCAGGATTTCACTATGACTCTGCACCCGGATTGGGATCAGATGGGGATTTTTGAGTATGTTTGTGAAGAGAATAACCGGTGCCCGGGAGGAAAGTGCGCGAAGTAGAAGAGCCGGCCCGAAGGCCGGCTCGCAGGGCTGAAGCCCCGCCCCACAATCTGGCTGAATCAGCTGGCCTGACCGAATCGGCTGACTGGGCTGGGGGATTGGGGCGGTGTTTTCTTAAGAGGGCTTGGAGACCGGGGTGGGGGCCAGTTCGCGGCTGGAAATCACGCGGTCCACGATGCCGTAGTCTACCGCCTGCTCCGGACTCATGATGTAGTCGCGGTCGACGTCGCGGGCTACGCGGTCGATGGTCTGGCCGCTGGCGTCAGCCAGGATTTTGTTCAGAATTTCCCGCATGCGCAGGATTTCCTTGGCGTAGATGTCGATGTCGGCGGCCTGTCCGGCCAGACCCTGCATCGAAGGCTGGTGAATCATAATGCGCGAATTGGGCAGACTGAAGCGCTTGCTTCTGGTGCCCGCTGCGAGCAACACGGCCGCCATCGAGGCAGCCTGGCCCACGCAGATGGTGACGATGTCGGGCCGCACAAACGCCATCGTGTCCAGAATGGCGAGGCCGGCCGTGATCGAACCGCCGGGCGAATTGATGTAGATGGAAATGTCGCGCTCGGGATCTTCCGCCTCGAGAAAGAGCAGCTGCGCAATGATCAGATTGGCGACCGTATCGTCGATCGGCGTCCCGAGGAAGATGATGTTTTCCTTCAGCAGACGCGAGTAGATGTCGTAGGCGCGCTCGCCCCGCGACGTCTGTTCCACAACCATCGGGACTAACAGAGATTGACCCATTCGTTCCTTTCGTTCGTTTGGATGATCGTCGTACCGGCGGGGATTCCCGCTGCCCTGCAACCACAGTCTATCAACCATGGGTAATCAGCGAGGCGTAATCAGTCCGCCGAGCTTGTCCGTCTCGCCGGCGGCGGCGCGCGGAAGGCGCGTGGACCAGGCCTCCAGATACTTCAGACCCGAGCCGGTGTTGTAGATGACGATCTGGTCGTCGCGGTCGAGGAAGCCACTTTCGAGCAGGCGGGCAGCGGCTGCGACGCAGGCGCCGCCTTCGGGACTGGCGAAGATGCCCTCTTCGGAGGCGAGTCGAAGCCCGGCGTCCAGAATTTCGCTGTCGGGGACCGCAATGGCTGTGCCGCCGCTTTCGCGCACGGCCTGAAGAACCAGAAAATCGCCGAGGGGTTTGGGCACGCGCAGACCGGCGGCGAGAGTGGACGCGCCATCCCAGAAACGGCTGCGCTCGGCGCCTTCGTTGAATGCCCGGACGACGGGTTGGCAGCCTTCCGACTGCACCGCGATCATCTTCGGGCGCTCGGGGCCGATCCAGCCCAGCGCTTCCATTTCGGCGAAGGCCTTCCACATGCCGATGAGGCCGACGCCGCCGCCGGTGGGATAGAAGATCGCGTCGGGCAGTTCCCAGCCGAGCTGCTCGGCGACTTCGTAGCCCATGGTTTTCTTGCCTTCGATGCGATACGGCTCCTTGAGCGTCGAGAGATCGAACCAGCCTTCGCGCGGGCCGCGCTCGGCGACGATGCGGCCGCAATCGGAGATGAGGCCATCGACGAGCGTGACGTGCGCGCCGTAGGCTTTGCATTCGACGAAGTTGGCCTGGGGCACGTCCCGAGGCATGAAGATGTGGGCTTCGAGTCCGGCGGCGGCGGCGTAGGCGGCGAGGGCGCTGGCGGCGTTGCCGGCGGATGGCGTGGCCAGTTTCTTCAGGCCGAGTTCGACGCACATGGAGACGGCGCAGGCCATGCCGCGGGCTTTGAACGATCCGGTGGGGTTCAGGCCTTCGTCTTTGATGAGAAGGTCGTTGGCGCCGATGCGATCGCCGGTGCGCCGGGCTTCCAGCAGAGGGGTCATGCCCTCGCCCAATGTGATAATGGAAGATTCATGGCGAACGGGCAGAACGGGCGCGTAACGCCACATGTTATTGGGCGCGGAGAGGAAGCTGTCGAGCGACCAGTTTTCGCGCAGGGCAGCGAGATCGTAGCGGACCAGCAGGGGTGCGCCGCATTCGCAGAGATTCCAGGGCTTCGCCGGCTCGAATTTCCGGCTGCACAGACTGCATTCGAGATGCGTCACTGAAGTTTGGAGCATGAAGCGTTTATTTATCCATCTTATCGGGCTGTCATTGCTGGCACTGCCGGCGTGGGCGGGCGAGAGTGTCGTGCTCACGAACGGGTTCCGGCTGCATGCCGACCGGCACGAAATCGACGGCAACAAGGTGCGGATTTTTTCGAACGGCGGCGTGACGGAGATGGCGGCGAGCGCGGTCGCCGGCTACGAGGCGGAAGAAGCGGCAGTCGGACCGGCCGCGCCGGCGACTCCGGCCAAACCGCCGACGCCTGCGCCGGAGCCGCCCACTCCCGCGGAGCTGGCGGCTTCGGCGGCGAAGAAATTCGCGCTGCCGGAGACCTTCGTGCGCAGCG
Source organism: Bryobacteraceae bacterium (assembly GCA_030036985.1). Classification (GTDB taxonomy): domain Bacteria; phylum Acidobacteriota; class Terriglobia; order Bryobacterales; family Bryobacteraceae; genus BOG-234. The sequence goes on along the minus strand of JASHSD010000387.1, from coordinate 4,016 downwards.
TGATGAAGGCCGAATCCGCTTTCCAGGCAGGCGCGGTCTCGCCCAAGGGCGCGATCGGATTGATGCAGCTGATGCCGGAGACCGCGAAGGAACTGGGGGTCGATCCGAAAGACCCGCCGCAGAACACGGACGGCGGCGTGAAGTATCTTCGGGAGCTGCTGGCGCGGTACGAAGGCGATCCCGATCAGGTGCTGCTGGCGCTGGCGGCCTACAACGCGGGTCCGGCGGCTGTGGAGCGGTATCATGGCGTGCCGCCTTACCGGGAGACGCGCGAGTACATCCTGCGGGTGCTGAAAAACTGGAATCCCGACGGATCGAAATAGGCGAATCCTTCGTTACATACATACATCCAACGGAGCGGAATGGTATTGCAAGCCGCCGGTTCTCTGTGTTTCCCCGCGGGCTTCGTGAATTCCTTTACCTTGTGGGCGTGCGTCGCGGCCCCCTTTGCGCTCCTATGGGACAATGGAGTGTCGCGTAACATGGCAACGGAAAGCATTCCGGTTGAAACACCCGTAGACGACGAGCTGGAGCTTGTCACGCGGGCGAAACAGGGCGATATGACTTCGTTTTCGGCCCTTTTGCGGCGTTACGAGGGCAAGATTTTCCGGCTGGCGATGAACATTACGCAGAACCGGGAAGACGCCGAAGACGTGCTGCAGGAGTCGTTTCTGAAGGCCTACGAGCACCTCGACCAGTTCCTCGGTAACTCGAAATTTTATACTTGGATCGTGCGCATCGCGGTCAACCAGGCGCTGATGAAGCTGCGGAAGCGCCGCAGCGACCGCGCGGTTTCGCTCGACGAACAGATCGACACGGGCGAGGATACGGTGGTGCGCGAGATTGCGGCGTGGGACCCGGATCCCGAGCAGAGATATTCGCAGGAAGAGCTGCACGAGATTCTGAGTACGGCGATCGACGAGTTGGCGCCGATTTACCGGACCGTTTTCACCCTCCGCGACGTGGACGGACTTTCGACAGAAGAGACCGCCGAGGCGCTCGATTTGAGCGTCCCCGCGGTGAAAAGCCGTTTGCTGCGGGCGCGCCTGCAGTTGCGGGACAAACTCACGCGTTTTTTCAAACGCAAAGGAGACGACGCCTTTGCTTACATGTAAAGAGTTTCTGGCGGAGTTGAGCGACTTCCTGGACGAAAAGACCAGGGGCGAACTCCGCACCAAACTCGAGCGGCACCTGCAGGAATGCCCGAACTGCTGGGTGGTCTGCGATACGACGAAGAAGACGATTAAGGTTTATAAGGGCATGCAGTCGTGCTCGATTCCGGATGACGTGCATTCGCGTCTGATGGCGGCGGTCGAGCGGAAGATGGCGGCTAAGGTTAAGAATTAGCGGCGGGCCTTCGCTGCCTGCGGTCGCCACATCCTCAACCTCGGACATTTCATGGCGTGCCGCCACGCCTTGCTCGCCGCGCGACAGGCGTTCCGGCGAATATATCCAATCTTGTATAATCGTGGGGCGTCGGGCCTGAAGCCGATCATCTGGCTCGGCGACAGCCTCGGCCGGTTGCGGGGGGCTTCGGCGGATATTCGATCAGACGCGGGTTATCAACTAAATGCAAGTGAGATAGTGGTTTCGACCGGTATCAGGGCGGGGCGGAAGCCCCGCCGCAGGCCCGAAGGCCTGACCCCACAAAAAACTACGTGGCATTGGGTTATCAACTCGACCTGGTGCAGCGGGGCGAAGCGCCAACGGAATTTCAGGCCGATGCCGGAACTGGGCTCGGGCGTAATGGAGATCCGAGTCCACGGCGAAAACGAGTTTCCTGTGTTCGAAATGAAGGAGACCGGAAGATGAAATCGCCAGCGATCACCAAGGTCAGCGGCGATGTCTTCAGGGACCCTGGCTTCTCGCCCGCAGAGGCTCGGAACCTGCGACTTCGGTCAGAGCTGATGACGTCGCTGCGCAAATTCCTTGAGCAGGAGGGTCTGACACAGGCCGATGCGGCGAAACAGTTGAAGGTCTCGCAGCCTCGCGTCTCGGATCTCACGCGCGGCAAGATCAGCCGGTTTTCGCTCGACACCCTGGTCAACATGCTTACTGACGTGGGGATGGATGTCGCCGTGAAGATCCGGCGACCGCCGCGCCGAATCAGCGTCCCACCTACTCGATTTTCCTGCCCTGCGCGGCTTGGCCTTTCAGAAGGAAAGTCTTCGGGTACTTGCCCTCGCCGCAGAGCTTGAACGATCCAAAATCCTTGTACCATGGACCGTCGGGGACATCTGCGGCATGCCGCCGCCATTCCTCCAACGCGAACAGGTCTTCCATTGTGATCTGCCGCTCCCGGGCGCGGTCAAACAGGTGCTGTCGAAGCTGGGGCGGGAGGTTGGCCCATTGAATTTTCGGCATCAGCGGCCGAAAGTCATTTTCGCGAGTTCGTCGCGAAGGCGCTCCGTCTCGGCCGGATCACTCGACCTCTGGAAGCGATCCGCGAGTTCAAGGAAGACCGCTCGCCGCTGTTCGTAAGCGGTGATCGCATCCGCCAGGAGATCGATGATTGCGCGGTTGGCGCTCACGTGTCGAGCCGCCGCGATGCTGTCGAGCCTCTCCGCCAGCTCAGCCGGGAGCGAAATGCTGCGCCGGATCACGTCGGATCCAACGAACGTGGTGTTCATGCATCACCAGAGTACACCAGCGCGCACCCCGGCTTGCTGCTAACGCCCCGGGCAAATGTCGGCAAGGCATTGACTTTGAAACCGGTAATATATAAGATCACCTCGCAGGCAGGAGTGTCTCCTGCGATGACATAAACTCGCAGACGGGTATCAGGTTTGAGTAAATCCATCGAAATTCAACATCGTTTTCGGCGCGCGGGGATCGCCGCGGGAATGGCCGTGTTCGCTCTTTCATTCGTCGTTTCGCTCTCCGCGCAGACTGCCGCGTACAAACCCGCACATCTCGCCGACGGCAAGCCGGACCTCAACGGAATCTGGGAGGCGCTCGGTTCCGCGAACTGGGACATAGAGCCCCACCCCTCGGCGCCTGGCCCCGTGTGGTGGCTGGCGGCGGACTTCGCCATTCCTCCCGGCAGGGGCATCGTGGAAGGGGGCGCCATCCCTTACCTTCCGGCCGCGCTGGAGCAAAAGAAAAAGAACTTCGCCAACCGCTTCGTCGACGACCCGGAGATCAAGTGCTTTCTGCCCGGGGTACCGCGCGCGAACTACATGCCGTATCCTTTCCAGATCGTCCAGTCGCAGAAGAATATCCTGATGTCGTATGAATACGACGGCGCTGTGCGCGTCATCGATATGGGCAATCCCGGCCCGGCGCCGGTGGATAGCTGGATGGGCTGGTCGATCGGGCATTGGGAAGGCGACACACTCGTGGTCGACGTGACCGGCCAGAACGACAAAACCTGGTTCGACCGGGCGGGAAATTTCCACAGCGGCGAGCTGCATGTAACCGAACGCTATACGCCATACGCTCCCGATATACTGATGTACGAGGCGACCATCGAGGACCCGAAGACGTTCTCGCGCCCGTGGAAGATCAGCTTGCCGCTTTACAAACATGTCGAAAAGGGCGCGCAGCTGCTCGATTTCCGATGCGTACCGTACGCGGAAGACCTGATGTACGACAAGCTTCGCAAGCACCCGAAATATTCGAACGAATCGCAGGAACAAAAGTGAAGGAGTGTCCCATGAGCCAACGGCTTCTCTCATCGTCGATCGCGGCCCTCGCGTCCGTGGTCGGGTTCGCGTTTCTGGCGGCGGCGCCCGCCGTCGCCCAAACCGGTTCCACCGCCCTCCTGCCGAAGGAAGGGGCAAACACGTATACGCCGCCGCGCACGCCGGATGGCGTGCCTGATCTGCAGGGCGTCTATACGAACTCGGTGGTGACACCGCTGGAGCGGCCCAGGGATCTGGGTTCGAAGGAATTCTTCACGAAGGCAGAGGCTGAAGCCTATGAGAAGAAATCTCTCGCGACGAAGGCGCCGACCGGGCCCGGCACTTACGCCGACGTGCATTACGACATGGCGCAGTTCGGTCTGGAAAAGGACC
>JASHSD010000386.1 GCA_030036985.1 Bryobacteraceae bacterium | reverse complement strand
CGCTGCGCTTTCCCGGGGGATCGATCGGCGAACTTGCCGTCAACGGGACGGTAAACGACCTCGCGGTTTCGGGCGCGCGCGCCGAAGCGATGGTCGTCAGCTATGTGCTCGAAGCGGGCCTGCCCACGGATATTCTCGAAGCCGAGGTTCGCGCCATGGCGGATGCGGCGCGGCGCGCGGGCGTGACCATTGCCGGCGGAGACACAAAGGTCGTCGAGCACGGCAAGGCCGACCGCATGTATATCACGACCACGGGCATCGGACGGCCGATTCCAGGCGTGAATATTTCACCGGCGTCGGTGCGCGCGGGCGACAAGATCCTGCTGTCCGGACCGATCGGCGACCACGGCATCACGATTCTGCTCGCGCGCGGGGAACTGGATATCGAAGCCGATCTTTGTTCGGATACGCGCGCCGTTCTGCCGATGGTTCAGGCTCTCGCCGACGCGGTGGGCGACGGCATTCATTGGATGCGCGATCCCACGCGCGGCGGCGCGGCGACCTCGCTCAACGAACTGGCGCGCGACTGCGGGCTGGGCATCGTGCTTGCGGAAGACCGCATTCCGGTTCGTGATGCGGTGCGCGGCGCGTGCGAGCTTCTGGGTCTCGACCCGCTGCACATCGCGAACGAAGGACAATTCCTTGCGGTAGTTGCCGCGGATTGCGCCGAAGCCGCGCTCGAAGCCTTGCGCACGGCGCCGGGCGGGGAAGACGCGGCGCTGATCGGCGAAGTTGACAGCCAACCCGCCGGCGCGGTTCTCGTCACCACGCTCTACGGGGGCAGCCGGATTGTGGATATGCTCGTGGGAGATCCTCTGCCGAGAATATGTTAGGCATGGTCCGCAACCTCGCCGCCGAAGTAGAAACACAGCTCCTCGAGCGCAACGCCGTCTTCGAAACATTCTTCGCGGCCGAAGCGCATGGGCTGGCGCTCGTCTGCCGGGAGATGTCCGAGCGTTTCCTCAAGGGCGGACGTCTGCTGGCATTCGGCCGCGGGCCTTACGCCACCGATGCGCAGCACGTCTCGGTGGAGTTCGTCCATCCGGTGATCGTCGGCAAGCGCGCGCTGCCCGCGCTCGATTTGTCGCTGGTGTTTCGTCCCTGGCTCGACGCCATCGTTCGGCCGGAAGATATCGTCATGGGATTCGGGCCGCCCGAGGGCGATCCGCAAATCGAAGATGCGCTCGCCATGGCGCGATCGCGCGGCGCCATGACGCCCGCGTTTCATCCGCCCCGGCTGCATCCGTTCCTGCATCAGGAGCTGATGGAGATCCTGTACCACACGCTCTGGGAGACCGTGCACGTCTTCTTCGAGCATCGCGAATTGGGCGATGATGTCGGGGCGTCCGGGTTCCTCTATCCGTTTCTCGGCGAACAGAAGCAGCAGACCGGCGATATCGTCAATCAGGTTGCCGAATCGATTCTGATGAAGGTGCGGGACGATGCCGGGCTGCGGGAACGCGTCGCGCGCGAGGAATCGGAAAAGATTGCGAATGCCGCGCAGGCGATTCACGAGCGGCTGGCGCGGGGCGGGAAGCTGATCCTCTTCGGCAACGGCGGATCGGCCACGGACGCGAACGATTGGGCGATCGACTGCGTGCTTCCACCGGACGGATATCGGCCCATCCCCGCGATTTCGCTGGCGATGGAGCCGGCGAACATCACCGCGATCGCAAACGACATCGGGGTTGACGTGATTTTTCTGCGGCAGTTGATCGCGCATGCGCGGCCCGAAGACGTCGCCATTGCGATCTCGACCAGCGGCGGGTCGCGTAATCTGATCGTGGCGCTCGAAGAAGCGCGCAAACGCGGACTGCTGACTGTGGCGCTGCTTGGTTACGATGGCGGCGAGATTCTGCGTCGCGGTTTGGCCGATTGGCCGTTGATAGTGAGGTCGGATTACATCCCGCGCATACAGGAAGTGCAGGCGTCGATCTATCATGTCGTGCGGGAAACCTTGGAGGTGATCGCGCGTGCCTGAAAACCGCTTGCTCGCGCGCGCGGCTCAGAATGCGGCGATTTACCGAGCCGCGACCTACCGAGCCGAGACCGTAAGGGAGCGTCATTGAATGCATCCCACTACCTACGAACTATTCGGAACCTCCAGCTGCGCCTGGACCAAAGAAATGCGCGAATGGCTCGATTGGCAGGGTCACGATTTCATCGAATACGACGTCGAGGCCGATGCCGACGCGCGTGCCCGCATGATCGCCCTCTCCGGCGGACAGCGCACCGTGCCCGTGCTGGTCGAAAACGGAAAAGTAACGCAGGTCGGCTGGAAGGGTCGCGGCTGCGTGATCGGGATTTAAAATGCCCGGCGCCTGTGTCATTCGCGTACGTGGCCTGGTGCAGGGCGTCGGTTTCCGTCCCTTCGTATTCCGCCTCGCGAAAGCGAAAACGCTTGCCGGCTGGGTGCTGAATGACGACGATGGCGTCGAGATCCATCTCGAAGGCGCGGAATCGGCTCTCGACGAATTCGTCTGTTCGTTGAAGTCGGAGCGTCCCGCCGCGGCTCGAATCA
>JASHSD010000385.1 GCA_030036985.1 Bryobacteraceae bacterium | reverse complement strand
AATAAGGAGATCCTCCCACCACTATGACCGTAACAGCCGCTAAAAGAAAAGTCCCGCAACACTTCGCAGCCGCTCAGCCAAAACGAGCACCTTCTCAAGTGGGTCGAGAAAGTGGCCGAGATGACGCGCCCCGACTCCATCCATTGGGTGGACGGCTCGCAGGAGGAGTACGACCGCCTGTGCGATGAAAATGTGCGCCTCCGGGACGCTCATCCGGCTGAATCAGGATCTGTGGCACGGGTGTTATTATGCGCGCTCGGACGCGAACGACGTGGCCCGCGTCGAGGACCGCACCTTTATCTGTTCCCTCTCAAAGGACGGCGCCGGTCCCACAAACAACTGGGAAGACCCGCGCGAAATGCGGCGCAGGCTGAAAGGTCTCTTCGACGGCGCGATGCGCGGACGCACAATGTACGTGCTGCCGTTCAGCATGGGCCCGGTCGGCTCGCCGCTGTCGCAGATCGGCGTGCAGCTCACCGACTCTCCGTATGTCGTCGTCAACATGCGCATCATGGCGCGCATCGGCCTGCCGGTTCTCGCCGAGATTGACAAAGACTTCAAGCGCGTGGTCCCGTGTATCCATTCCGTAGGCGCTCCTCTGTCGCCTGGACAGTCCGATGTACCGTGGCCCTGCAACAGGGAAAAATACATCGTCCACTTTCCGGAGACGCGCGAAATCTGGTCGTTCGGTTCCGGATACGGCGGCAATGCGCTGCTGGGCAAGAAATGCTTTGCGCTGCGTATCGCGTCGAATATGGCCCGCGACGAAGGCTGGATGGCCGAGCACATGCTGATCCTCGGCGTCGAAGACCCGCATGGCGAAAAGACCTATGTGGCCGCCGCGTTTCCGAGCGCCTGCGGTAAGACCAACTTCTCGATGCTGATTCCGCCCGCCAGTTTCGAAGGGTGGAAAGTGTGGACAGTCGGGGACGACATCGCGTGGATCAGACCGGATGAGAACGGCCGCCTGCGCGCCATCAATCCGGAAGCGGGATTCTTCGGAGTGGCGCCGGGAACGTCCATGGAGACAAACCCGAATGCGATGGCGACGCTGGCGCGCAATTCAATCTTCACGAACGTCGCCCTGACGCCGGACGGCGGCGTCTGGTGGGAAGGAATGACCAAAGAGCCGCCCGCCGAATGTATTGACTGGCAGGGCCGGTTGTGGACGCCGGAAATCGCGAAGAACACCGGCGCAAAGGCGGCTCATCCGAACTCGCGTTTCACGGCTCCGGCGTCGCAGTGCCCCACGATCGATCCCGCGTGGGAAGACCCGAGCGGCGTCCCGATCAGCGCGTTCATCTTCGGCGGCCGCCGCGCCTCGACCATGCCGCTGGTTTATCAGGCATTCAACTGGACCGCCGGTGTCTACATCGGGGCCACTATGGGTTCGGAGATGACAGCCGCCGCCACCGGCACGGTCGGCAAGGTCCGGCGCGACCCCATGGCGATGTTGCCCTTCTGCGGCTATCACATGGGCGACTATTTCCGCCACTGGATCAAAATGCAGCGGCACGTGTCGGAGACGCCGCGCATTTTCCACGTGAACTGGTTCCGCAAGAATGGCGACGGCAAGTTCATCTGGCCCGGATTCCGCGAGAATATGCGGATTCTGAAGTGGATTGTGGACCGCACGCGAGGCCGCGCCACGGGGCGGGAGACCTCCATCGGCTGGATGCCGCGCTACGAGGACATCGAATGGACCGGGATGGAATTTTCACCGGAACAGTTCGCTGAACTGCAGCGTCTCGATCGGGCGGCGTGGCGCGCCGAGGTGGTTGGCCATGAGGAGTTGTTTATCGATCTTCACGATCATCTCCCGTCGGAAATCGTTTATGAACGCGAGCTTCTGATTTGCCGCCTCTGACGGCGGGCGAGCGCGGTTGGTTCATGATCTTGTCGAGCACCTGCATCCTGTTTTACTCACTCCGGGAGAGTGGTGTCCGGGGGCCCTCGCGGAAGGCAAGGTTGTGTTCGATGAACGCGAAGGCCTCATCGTTTACGACAGGTTCGGCGCTCTGAACGAATACCTCTCAGGAGAGAGGTTGCGGAGCTGGACTGTGATGCGCGACGGAGTTCCCATCCCGGGGCGGCGCCACGTCATGCCGGAAGACGCGATGCGCCTGATGAATCAGTAGCGGCGCCAGGAGGCGACGTGAAGAGGGGTGAAATCCGGAAGGTCGTATGGCTGATCGTGACGGAGATTGCCGCGCTTCTGCGGGAAGAGGTAGAGCTGAACAGGCAAGCCTACGAGAATGCGAAAACGGATTTCCGGAGCATAGCTGTGGATCTTCCAGGCGGTCTCCCGCACTCGGCTGGAGTACGACGCATCCAGAACGCAGCGCGGGCGCAGGACTTTGCAATGCTGGCATACAAGGGCGCCCTCAAACGCTTCCATGAGTTTTTGGTCAACGGAACCCTCCCGGATTACTTAAAGACCGAAGCGGAGAAAAAAGCCGCCTCAAGCGAACCTCCTGAGATGTGAAATCGAAACGGAGCGCTTGAAATCAACACGACGTCAGCACACACCACATCCAAACACGGCGGCAAGTTCGAGCCGGCATTCGGCAGCGACAATCGCCGGCATCGCATGCGTTGGCGCTACAAAATCAAAAGAGGAGGCTGGGTGCCGGACGAACTGCACGCCGTTTTTGGTGGCGGCCAAGTGGGACAGCCCCTCGCTCGTCTCTTTCGCGAACGGGGTCTCCGCGTGCGGATGGCGCGGCGCTCAGTTGGCGCGCCTGAAGGCGCCGAACTGATGCGCGGCGATGCGACCGATAGGAATTTCTGCCTTGAGGCCGCACGCGGCGCCGCTACGATTTGCCACTGCATGAATTCGCCTTATTCTGCGAAAGTCTGGGCTGAGCTGATTCCGAAATACACCGAGAACCTTATCGCTGCGGGAAATGCGGGGGCGCGTCTGGTGGTGCTGGAGAGCCTGTACATGCTGGGACGACCGGGCGGGCAGCCGATGAATGAAGACACGCCGATCAATCCGTGCAGCCAGAAAGGCGAGATTCGCGCGCGAGGCGGAACGCCTGTTCGAAACGCATCGACGCGGCGAAGTACGCGCGACAGTGGCGCGCGCTTCAGATTCTTACGGTCCCGGCGCCACGGTCAGCCACCTCGGAGATCAATTCTGGAAGCCCGTGATCGCCGGGCGCCGGGGCCGCGTGCTGGTCAATCCCGACGCGGTCCACACCTACCATTACGTGCCTGATGTCGCCGCGGGGCTGGCGATATTGGGCGCTGCCGGAGACGATGCCTACGGCAAACCCTGGATGCTGCCATGCGCTCCGACCGAGTCGATGCGCGCGCTGATGGCGCGCTTCCCGCGCCGTTTGGGCCGCGACATCGGACTCGCCGCGATGCCGCGATTTGCCATGAAAGCGCTGGGGCTCGTGGCGCCGACGATACGAGAGATCAACGAGATGATCTACCGGTGGGATGAGCCGTTCGTCGTCGATGACCGGCGTTTTCGCGCGGCTTTCAACACGGAACCCACCGAAACGGAGCGAGCCGCAGCCGATCCCGTCACCTGGGCCAGATCGCATGATGGAACCCTCGCGCCCGCAGGAGGTTGAGCCACCGACTCGGACCTGAGCCGTCTGACCAGGCGCCGCTATTGCGCGATAGCGAGATTGCAAATCGCTCTCAGTCCTGCGAATCGCGCCGCGTCACCAGG
>JASHSD010000022.1 GCA_030036985.1 Bryobacteraceae bacterium | reverse complement strand
CGAAACATTCCGTACGATCGTGACTTCATCATCCTCACGCTGCCTTCAACCCGCAAGGGGACTGCCACAATCACGCCCGGGCGAGGCATGAAGATCAATCATGTTCATTACTGGTCGGAGCACTTCCGAAATCCAAACTGGGCGACGAAGCAGGTTCCGGTTCGCTACGATCCTTTCGATGTCGGTACCGCTTATGGATTTGTAGACCGCCAGTGGGTTGAGTGTCATTCGGAGTATTACGCGATTCTCCACGGCCATTCCGAGCGGGAGATGCGCATGGCGAGTGAGGAGTTACGCAAGCGCCGCCAGAATCATTCCGGCGAGTTCGCGATCACAGCGAAGAAACTCGCTGAATTTATCGAATCAGTCGAATTACAGGAAGAGATACTTATCCAGCGATTGAGCGATCTTGAAGCTCGCTCGCTTCATGTTCAATCGGAGCCGCCGGCGGTGAAGCCGGCGCTCTCCGGCTGCAAATCGAATCCGCCGGCGTCCGGCACGGTGTGCGTCGACGAACAAAACTGTTTCATGACGTACGGCGAACTCTGATGCGACTCGAGAGCGTTGCGGCTGTCGCGCCGCACCTGATGGAGCGGCTGGATCAGTTCCGCTCGTTTACCATGGCGCACCCGCACCTGGTGGCGGCGCGCGACGAACTTATGGACGCCATTGACGGAGCGGCGCCCGGCTCACTTGTTCTCGTGCTCGGGCCGACCGGAGTCGGTAAAACCACTCTGCGCATGAAAGTCGAAAACCTCCTGATTCAGCAGATGACTCCGACATTGGCCGCCGATCCGGGACGACTGCCTTTCGTGAGCGTGGAGATCATTCCAACCGATACCGGGTGGTTCCGGTGGCGGGACTATTTCACCCGGTTGCTCGCCGCGACCAACGAGCCGTTGGTCGATTCGAAACTCACTCTCGATTCGGGAGGCATTCGTAAATCCGCATCGATGACGCGCGACACAGATCTCAGCTATGCCGCGGAAATGGCCCTGCGTCATCGACGCCCTCCGGTTGTATTTATCGACGAAGCGCAACACCTTGCCAGGATTTCTTCCGGCCGGAAGCTCTCGGATCAGTTGGACGTGATCAAGTCGATAGCCAATCGAACCCAGACCGTGCATGTTCTGTTCGGTACGTACGAGTTGCTGGCCTTTCGCAATCTCAGCGCTCAACTGAGCCGCCGCAGCATGGACCTCCATTTCCGGCGGTATGGAACCGATTCCAGGGACCGACAGGTGTTCCAAAATGTTCTCCTGACTTTTCAGAAACAACTGCCATTCGAGGAAACGGCCATCGATCTGTCGAGCCTGTGGGAGTTTTTCTATGAGCGCTCCGTCGGATGCGTCGGCATTCTGAAGGAATGGTTGATGCGTGCATGCGTCCGTTCAATCAAGCACGGTTCGCCCACCATGTCGCGCGAGCATCTGGAACAGACGGCGCTCTCCATTTCGCAATGCGAAAAGATTCTCGCAGAATCGCGGGACGGGGAATCGCGGCTCCACGATGATGAAGATTCAAGGCTCCGATTTCGGACCTTGCTCGGTCTGGAGTCGCAATCTTGCGGCGACACGGCCCCGGCTCAAGGCGCGGTTGCCTTTTCCGGTAATGCGAAGCGTGGGAGAGTGGGGCAACGTAGCCCTCGCCGGGATCCGCTACGAGAGGATGCTGTGGCGGCGTATGCGTAACGTCACGCTCTACGATGCTTGGGAGCCGTCCCGAGCCGCGGTGACCGGGCGCAGTTACCTGGCCCATTTGGAGCCGATCGGAATCGATTCAGCGGCGGCAGAAAGCCTCACAGGTTATGTGTCACGGCTCGCGGCGGTACACGCGGTAGACACCGGCGTTCTCATTTCTCGCGAACTCCTGCCACGAATTCCACTTATGAAGGGTGTATCGGCGGGCGAGTTTCCCACGGAGATACCCGAGTACTCTTTTGGCGCGCACGCGCTGAACGGATCGGGAGATCGTTCGCGATTGTGGGTCGCTGTAATTGAGCGTCTCACATACGTCGAACGCCTCGACCTGTTGACTGCATTGCCATGGGCACGGGCGATCTCCTGCGTGCATCTTCTGCGGCCGTGCCGTGCATGGTGCTCTTTGTGTTACGGGAAAACGCCATCGGGGGTCCAGCCTCCGTATGAGCGACTATTATGGGCTTTCCAGCTTGTCGCCGTCTGCCCGATTCACAGGCGGCGCCTCACCACGGTTTGTCCTTCCTGCGGTCGCGAACAACGCGCGCTCTCGGCAAAACACCGGCCGGGGTATTGTTCACGATGCCAATGCTGGTTGGGGAGTGACGGCGCCGCGGACAACATTAACGATGCTGGGGCGCAAGATATCCGTGTGGCCGAGATGGTGGGCGAACTACTTGCACAAGGTTCGTCCGTGCCTGCCGACTTGGGAACGGAGTTGTTCCGCGCGAATGTGGCCAGCGCCAGTGTAAGCGGCCGTTTTCCGCTGCGTAGCGGAAATCGCCGGCGCGATGTCAGGGATTGGGTTCGGTACGCGGCAGTCCCGCGCATGGATTCTCTTATCGCGCTCTCGCGCTGCCTCGATGTTCCGCTGATCCGCTTGCTGACAGAACGAATTGATCTCGCCGGCGGTCGCACGGAGCCGCATCGCTCTCCGAAGGCTCATCACAAGGTCGCGAACGCGACAGTCGAAGCCGCATTGCGGGGCGCTTTGACGGCGGAGGCGCCTGCGTCTTTGCTGGAGATCGCCGACAAGCTCGGATACAAAGCCGTCGCCTCGCTTCGGAAACGGTATCCACTGCTCTGCCAGGAAATTGCGGACAGAAGACCCTCGTGGATCGAAGCTTCAGGAAAGATATCCGTGAAACCTCCGGTGCCACGAGCTGCTATTGAACGAGCGCTCGCCGCCGAATTGAAAAGAGAAGGTATTACGAACCTGCAGACCGTGGCAGCGTCGTTTGGAGTGAACAAGCGGCGTCTCTATAAGGGGTTCCACGAGGTTCGTCGAGCCATCGTTGCCAAAAACAGAGCAATCAGAAAGCAAAACGTCGATGCGATCGCGATCGCCTTGCAGACAGCGCTTGACGAACAACCTGTTCCGACGGTGACGGAAATGGCCCGACGCCTCGGGTTCAGGTGCGTCTCGGCTGTTACATCGCGTTTTCCCGAGCTATCCGCGGAATTACGGCGCAAGCGACGGGACAAACCGACAGAACCCAAGACCCGCAAAAACGCTTACGTTCACCAGACGCTCACAGAGGCATTAGTGGAGGTTCCCCCTCCGCCGTGCGCCGAGATAGTCAGACGGCTCCGAGGCCACAAGACGCAGATCCGCGAAGGCTTTCCGGATTTATGGCGCGCCGTTCGCGCCCGCTACGTAGAGTACCAGCGGGGTGTTCGACGCTCGAATCGGGAGACAATCGCATCGGAGGTTCTTCGCGTCGTTGTGGAGTTGCGCCGGAAGGGCATCAACCCGACGTATCGGTTGGTGTTCGCAGCCATACCGGAGCCGCAGCGTCATTTCCCATCGCTCGTCGAGGACGCCGTTCGAGCCGCCCGGTGCGAGCTATCGATCGGGCCGTAGCGGACCCCAATCTCTCCAGTGGCGAGTTAATTAATTAATCGTCACCAGGCAGATCGACGCTTGCGCTCATCTTCGGGATCGGCTTTACCGGACGAACGCGCGTACCGCTGAGCCGCAGCTTCTTTTTCCCTTGCCCCGTTTCGGTCGGGCACCGCTGCGCTTGACGGCCTGCGGCCTGAACGCGCTCTGCGCTCGTCTTCGTTCTGCTTTGTCGGCTCCCCCGGCCTGAATTCGCGCCCTGCGGGTTCGGTCACGTTCCGCTCCCCGGAATTCAGTCCGGTTCCCCCAACAAAGCACTTCGACTCACCGCTGCGCTCTTGAGAGCGTTCTCGCTTGCTCCGGGGGTGCCCCGACCGAAACGGGGCAAAGGAGAAACGAAATGTACCTCAATAACGCCCCGCAGTTCACCGGCGACAATGCCGAAACCCAAAGATGCAGGGAGACCACGATCGTTCAATACCTCGACCATGTTCATGCGCTGGCGAGGCGGCTTCAATCCCGCGTGCCACGCTGCGTCGCTTTTGACGATCTGGTCAGTGCCGGCGCAATCGGCCTGATGCAGGCGGTCGACCGCTTCCAGCCATCTCGCGGTCTGCGATTCGGAACCTACGCGAGGCATCGAATCTGGGGGGCGATGCTCGATTTCCTTCGCGCGGAAGACCCACTCTCCCGGGCGGAACGACGAGAAGTCCGGGCTGCCGGTGCCGACGGGCCGTCAGCGGCGACGATCAGCCTGGAAGAGCTTCCGGCGTTTGAGCCCCGGAATGCGCGTTGTACCTCGTACACCTTCGCAGATCGGATCGACCTTGAGCGCGCCCGGGAATGTCTTTCAGCGAGAGAAAGAAAGGTTGTCTCGCTGCTGTTCGATCTCGACTGGAGCAATCGCGAAGTTGCCCGCGAACTCGGAGTAAACGAGAGCCGCGTCTCTCAGATCAAGCACGCAGCACTTTCCAAACTCCGCGAGAGCCTGCGGAATCGTAATTACAGAAGGGCCGCCGCGTAGCGCGGCCCTGGTGGATTTGGCGTGTTGATGTGATCGGGCACCCTGGGCAAACCGAGCTGATCCGGCGCAAACAGCTCGGCGGGCTTGAATCAGTCACCCGAAAAATAGTCGTTCAGTTGCCCGAGAAACAGGCGGGTCCCCAAATCCACGTGGCGGGCCACCTTCGCTCGTCCGGCAGCCGTCGGCATGAGATGACCGCAGCTCCGACATTCATGGAGCGCCACACGTCCGACATGGATTTCCTTTCCTTCGAGTGGCCCGGTAAGGCGGACCGGGTATGTCGTTATTCGCCTAACCAGGTCGGTTCCGGCACAAACCTCGCACACTAAGGGCCTGTTGGATTTCGGCTTACCTGACATTGGATTCCTGAGCAGGCTCTCCCTTCGCAAGAACCGCGTCCAACTCCAAATTTTAAACCAGCCGCCGACTCAATTCCCACCCCATTGTCCGTCGTTTTGAACCATCCGATGGCCGCAGCGGCCAAACGATGGTTCAAGTCACAAAACCGGCGAGTGGGTGATCCCCCTCCCTCGTGTCGATTCCGGGAGCAGTTCCTCTCAGCTCTGGGGCGCCCCGAACACGACGGGCAGAGAGGACCGAAATGAAACTCCGAAACACCATCGCAACAACAACGAATCAGGGCGCAGCCCGCGAAGCCGCGATCCTTGAGAATCTCGATCTTGTAAACCACCTCGCAAGGCGATTTCAGCGCCGCGTGCCGCCTTGCGTCACATTCGACGATCTCGTCAGCGCCGGCATGATCGGCCTGATCCAAGCGGTTGACCGATTCGACCCCACGCGCCACCTGAAGCTCAAAACCTACGCCCAGCACCGAATCCGCGGCGCGATGCTCGATTTCCTCCGGGATGAAGACCCGCTCTCGCGGACCGAAAGGCGCCGCGTTCAGGAATCCGCACCGGCACTCAGCGCAACCGGCTGTGGGGCTGCGCCCGCGACGGTCAGCCTCGATCAGATACCGCAATGCTGTCTCGCCGCCCCGGCTCAGCCCGCCTTCACGCTCCGCTCGGAGATTCGAGAGGCTCGTCTTTGCCTCTCCCCGAGAGAGAATCGCGTGATCGGGTTGCTATACGACTTCGGCGGGCAGAGCCGCGAAGTCGCCGCTGAACTCCACGTCAACGAAAGCCGCGTCTCTCAGATCAAACAGCGCGCAATCTCAAAACTTCGCTTCCAATTGGAGCCGGGAGCTAACCGGAGGGCCGCATGATGCGGCCCTCCGACAGAGCCACTTTTCCACCGTCGCGTGAACGTGCGCTTCATGGCGTTGCGCGCGAGCGACAAGTTCGGATTTGTCCAGTTGAAGCGCTGGTAAACGTCATTGGTCATGGCCACCGCATGGTCAATGATGGCGGCGCGCCATTCAGCGAGCGAGAAGCGCCGCTCGACCGTAATCTCGGGGATGCGGCAGATGTATGGTGCTCGAAGCGGCATGGAGCGAGGCTCGGTATTGACGAGCCTGCGACCGTTGGTGCCGAACAGCCGAAGGTTCAACGTTATCGTGTCGGTGTCTTCGAACAGCTCCGTCATAGAGTCGCGTTAGGCAATCAATAGCTTCGGCGGTGTAGATGGCAAGGAATTTGACCGTCGGCCATCGGCAAATCGCCCTGCTCGGACCGGGTACCCGAAGGACGAAGGATCGTCCGGTAATAGAAGAAGCCGGATTGCTGCAGCCGCCAAAAGTCCATCAGGTAGTGGCCGCCAAGATCTTTGTCTTGAATAAACGTCTCCCAGCCATCCTGCACGACGTACGTTCGCTTCATCTGCTCGCGATCAAAGTAGAGGAAGGGCCAGCCAGTGTATGTTACCTCTGCGCGTTCAGCCGCACGGCGCAGCGTATTGAGCTGAAACTTAGCAGGGTCAAAGCGCTCTGGGACGAACGTCGCCTCGAAATATCCGAGCAGCGGCTCTTCCTGCTTGAGCGTGTTCACATCCTCGAAGCGCAGAATGGCTTGATCCTGCTGGCGGAGGAACTGTTCTTGAGCCGAGGGCTCGGGCGGCGTTGTTCCCCTTCTCAGGATCGACCGGAACGATGAAAGCAGGGCGTCGCCCCGGTTGCGAACGGCGCGTTCGACGACGGATTGAAAGTCGGCGGCCGAACGAACCGGCGCGCTCTCGTTGTTGTCGGTGCGCACGTACAGTGTGGGGGCGGTCAAGGTTCCGGGGAGCTCTTTTTGACAGATATGCGGCGTGCTCGGAAAGGCGGGCACTTCGATCAGGACAAAGATGTTCCCATCATAGGTGACCTTTCGCAGGAGGGCATTGATGGGAGGGTCGGTGTAGTCTTGTAGAAAGCGGTTGAGACGCGACGTGTCGAAACTATTGGCTTCTGATTCACTGAGGCCGTCGAACGAAAAGCCGCTCGGTTGCTCGGAAACCCCGATAACGATAAAGCCGCCCTGCGTGTTGGCCATCGCGAGGATGTCTTTGACGATTTCACAGCACGCCTTCTTGTCCTTCTCGTCCCACGTGCTGGCGGCCTTGTAGTCGAAGTCTTTCGATTCGTTCCCCCGCAGCAGGATGGCAGTGAGCTCGCTGGCGACAGGAGTATCGGGCATGGACGTATACCTCTATTTTACGGAGGCCGGGGGTGCCCCCCGGCCTGACCGACGGCTGCTTCGCAGGTGGCATCTCAGCCCGATCAAACCGTTCCTGCTGGACGAGGCGTTAAATCTCGCTGCCGGTGAAGAGTCAAAAACAAATCGCCGCACGCATGCCGTAATACTGGGCGGCGGCACACGTCCGAAGGCAATTTCTCGCTTATGAGCAGCACATTTGCCACCCGCGTCGGAAAATCAACCCAACTACCCCCGCCACGACCTTTGCCAAACCGCGGCCATCCGCGGAATGTCCAAGAATCAACGTTTTCTGATGACGACGGCCAACAAGGTTAACCATGCCCGTTGCGGTCTCTCACATTCCGCCGTCTCAGATTTTTGAAGCCCGACGTGGTTTTCCGTTCCTGTAGTTGCCATGTCCTTTTTTCCGCCTCGTCCTTTTTTCCTGCCCGCTTCTGTTGGGCTCTGCTTCGGGGTCACAACCCTGCGCCCTTGCGGGACTGCGGGACTCTGCTTTGTCAGTTCCCCCTGAAGGTCTCCCCCAACAAAGCGTCCCGTGCCCTTGGGAGCAGGGCCCACTCGCTCCTGATCGCCCCAACAGAAAGGGCGCGAAAAGGAGACACAAATGCTGGAAGGACAAAGATTCCGGTGAATACAAGACCCGGACCGAATGGCATCGGATAGTGGGGGAAATTCGGCGAATGGGCCGGCTCCCTCAAGAAGGGCGCCTTTATTGAGGCCGAAGGCGAACTCCGGTACGGGGAGTGAAGCCCAAGGGTTCCGACGCGAAGGTCCGCACTGCGGAGACCCACCGTCTCGATCCTCACGCTGGATCGCGCCGAAAAAACGGAGCACGAAGGCGAGACCGCAGCCGCGGAATTGACCGGTGAGGACGACTTGCCCTTCCGAGTCGTTACCGGCGAGGGCCGCGCGAAAGCGGCCCTCGATCTCGGAACACCGTCAACCGGATTGCGCGCTCAGGCGAAGCAATCATCCCGGACCTTCCGATCATGCGTTCGTTCCTGGCAGCGGTCCGTCCGTTCCGGGGATTCAGGCCGTAACCTCTACCGATTCAATAGTTTTTGCGCGGAACGTAAAACTCGCACCAGTGGTGAGAGAAGTTTGGCTGCCTGAGAATCGGGCCATTTCGAATCGATACGACCAGTCGGCAGAGGCAGGCGATTATACAAAGATTGATAAGGTTTTGGTATCTTTATTAGGAGCCCGATTTGGAAGAGACTTTCCGCGATTACCTTCGGATCAAGGAAGCCGCACGCCTGCTAGGGGTCTCCGAGGCAACGCTCCGAAACTGGGGTAGACAAGGCAAAATCAAGGTTCATCGGAATCCCGTGAACGGATATCGGCTATTCAAGAAGGGCGATCTCGATGAACTCCTTCTGGCTGTGAAGCGATCTGCGGACCAAGGTTAACGAACTCGGCATGGCCAAATTTGAGGATCTGAAACGCGGAGCAACGGTCAAAGGCATACTGCCCGATTGTCTGGTCACGGTGGTCGATGTCAAATGGTACGGCTCCGCCGCTGTCGAGCTCACTTATAAGGACCCGGCGGGAAAACCGGGTGTTGTGCTCCTTTACCGGGATCGCGAGCCAACCTTGGAAATCGGCGAAATCGGGCGTCCCTGGAGTTTTGACGGCGATGGTAGCCTTTTCCGGCTCGTCTCCGAAGCCCACCGAATCAACCTCGCCCACCTTTTTGATCCGCTGCTCGCCATCCACACGTCGATGGTCGATCCGCTGCCTCACCAGATCACCGCCGTTTACGGCGAGATGCTCCCTCGGCAACCTCTGCGTTTCCTCCTGGCGGACGATCCCGGTGCAGGGAAGACGATCATGGCGGGTCTTCTCATCAAGGAATTGCTGATCCGGGGCGACCTTCACCGTTGCATGATCGTCTGCCCTGGCAATCTCGCCGAGCAGTGGCAGGACGAACTGTATCAACGGTTCCAATTGCCCTTCGAGATCCTCACGAATGACAAGCTGGAATCGGCTCGTACCGGCAACTGGTTCGCCGAGAATTCGATGGTTATTTGCCGCCTTGATAAGCTGAGCCGCAACGAGGACGTTCAAGCGAAACTGGCCAATACCGACTGGGATCTCGTCGTTTGCGACGAAGCCCACAAAATGGCGGCTACCTTCTTCGGCAGCGAGGTGAAGTACACCAAGCGCTACCGGCTCGGTCAGCTTCTTGGTCAGCTCACGCGTCATCTGCTGCTGATGACGGCCACTCCGCACAACGGCAAGCCAGAAGATTTTCAGCTCTTCATGGCGCTGCTCGATAGCGACCGATTCGAAGGCCGTTCTCGCGATGGCGTCCACACCGCGGACGCTTCCGACATGATGCGGCGGTTAGTCAAGGAGCAACTGCTCAAATTCGATGGAAAACCGCTGTTCCCGGAGCGGCGAGCGTATACGGTTAGTTATAAGCTCTCGGACCCGGAAGCATCTCTGTACAAGAGCGTGACCGACTACGTTCGCGAGGAATTCAGCCGCGCCGACTCCCTGGAGAGCGAGGGCCGCAAAGGAACGGTCGGCTTCGCGCTGACCATCTTGCAGCGGCGGCTCGCGTCTTCACCCGAGGCGATCCTGCAATCCCTTCGGCGCCGCCGCGAGCGGCTTGAACGGCGACTGCGCGAAGAACAGATCCTCAGGCGGGGCGCGATCCTCCAGGACAACGATATCCACGGCCTTCCCAGCCTGACTGATGAAGACCTCGACGATCTGGAAGACGCACCCGACTCAGAGGTCGAGGAGACGGAAGAAGCTGTCGTCGATCAAGCAACCGCAGCGCGCACCATCACTGAACTCCAGGCGGAAATTGAGATTCTCAGGAATCTCGAAGCGTTGGCGCTCAAGGTCCGCCGGAGCAAGACTGACAAAAAGTGGGAAGAGCTTTCGGCACTTCTACAGAATCAGGCCGAGATGTTCGATGCCCACGGGCACCGCCGCAAACTGGTCATCTTCACCGAACACCGCGACACGCTGAACTACCTCAGTGAGCGGCTGCGCGATCTTCTTGGGGCACCCGAGGCGCTCGTCACGGTTCATGGCGGAATGGGCCGTGAGGAGCGAACAAAAGCTCAGGAGGGATTCAAACAGGATAAAGACGTTCTCATCCTGCTGGCCACCGATGCCGCGGGCGAGGGTATCAACTTACAGCGGGCACATCTGATGGTCAACTATGACCTGCCGTGGAACCCGAACCGTCTCGAACAGCGTTTCGGCCGAATTCACCGGATCGGGCAGACCGAGGTGTGTCATCTCTGGAACCTGCTGGCGGAAGAGACGCGCGAGGGCGATGTCTACAAGCGTCTCCTCGAGAAAATTGAGTTGGAGCGCGAAGCCCTCGGCGGGGGCGTCTTCGATATTCTGGGCCAGCTCTTTCGGGAGCAACGCCTTAGAGATCTTCTTATAGAAGCGATCCGGTACGGTGACCGACCAGAGGTCAAGGCTCGCCTCCATCAGATCGTCGATAACCTGACGGACCGCAAGCACTGTCAGGAACTCCTGGAGGAGCGTGCACTCGCAAACGACAGCATGGACGCCTCCGAGGTGCGGAAAATCCGCGAAGACATGGAACGGGCGGAGGCACGGCGACTGCAGCCTCACTTTGTCGAGTCGTTTTTCCTGGAGGCGTTCCGAATTTTGGGTGGTTCGATTAAGGAGCGCGAGCCGCGCCGGTTCGAGATCACCCATGTGCCCGCGCTGATTCGCCAACGTGATCGCCTGATCGGTACGGGTGAGCCCGTCATGGGCAAGTATGAACGGATCACCTTCGAGAAGTCTCTCTTCGCGGTCCCCGGCCAACCGCTCGCAACGTTTGTTTGTCCGGGGCAGCCCTTGCTCGGAGCGACCATCGATCTCATTCTGGAGCGCAATCGAGACCTCTTGAAGCGAGGCACCATCCTGGTGGACCCCGATGATGCTGGGGATACAGTTCGCGCCCTCTTCTACCTGGAGCACACGATTCAGGATGGCCGGATCGACAAGGCCGGCAACCACCGCGTGGTCTCCCGGCAATTGCAGTTCGTCGAGACAGACTTCAGCGGCGCGACCCGAAACGCCGGCTACGCGCCATATCTGGACTATCGCCCCGCAACACCTGAAGAGCGGACCTGTCTTGCGCCAACACTGGAGGCGCAGTCATGGCTGAAGGGCGACTTGGAGTCTGTGGTCGTTGGCCACGCAATCGCGGACCTGGTGCCAAAACATCTCGAAGAAGTTCGAAATCGCCGCGAGGACCTGGTGACAAGAACCATGGCCGCCGTCAAGGACCGCCTGACCAAAGAGATTACCTATTGGGATCATCGCGCCAACCAGCTGAAGGATCAGGAACTCGCCGGGAAGACGAACGCCCGGATCAATTCCGGGAAAGCCCGCCAGCGGGCTGACGAGTTACAAGTGCGTCTGCAGAAGCGGATGCTCGATCTGGAATTGGAGCGTCAGATTTCACCGTTGCCACCGGTTGCCATCGGCGGGGCACTTGTCGTTCCCGTTGGGCTTCTCAAAAAGCTCCTCCCATCTTCCGATCAGCTCGGCAATGACGAGGCTGTATCAGCGGAAGCTCGCAGGCAAATGGAACTGCTTGCGATGCAGATGGTCATGGAGGCCGAAAAAACTCTGGGCAACCAACCGCGGGACGTGAGCGCCGAGAAATGTGGATACGACATTGAATCCAAAGTGCAGGACGGCAAGCTGCGCTTCATTGAGGTCAAGGGCCGGATCGCCGGCGCACTTACGGTGACTGTCACACGGAATGAAATCCTCACGGCGCTGAACAAACCGGGCGATTTCATCCTCGCGATCTTCCAACCCGAAGACGCCCAGATCGAAGACGGCCAGCAGAAGCTCGTTTACGTCCGGCAACCGTTTCAGCAGGAACCGGAATTTGCCGTGGAGAGCATCAACTATAAGCTTCGCGAACTGCTCAGCCGAGGTCAGGCGCCGGGATGAATACGCAAGACGCGAGCAACCCGGTAGCACTTCTGGAGTCGTGGATGGCCAAACCCGAGGCAGAGCGCCTTGAGTTCAAAGAAGCCAAAGCGAACTACGACTACGACAAACTGGCGAGATACTGCTGCGCCCTGGCAAACGAAGGTGGTGGCAGAATCATCCTCGGTGTCACAGACAAACGACCGCGGCGCGTCGTGGGTTCAAAGGCGTTTCCCGAACCAGGCCATACTGTCGCCCGGCTGACAAGAGGCCTTCAGTTCAGGATTCACTTCGAAGAAGTTCAGCATCCGGACGGTCGGGTACTGATATTCAGCGCGCCTGCGCACATGTTGGGCGTGCCGGTTCAATACGAAGGCATCTACTGGGCGCGAGCTGGCGACGAATTGAAAGCGATGCCGCCCGATCAACTCCGGCGCATTTTCGACGAAGCGCTCCCGGACTTTTCCGCAGAGCTTCATCCACAAGCCGTACTTTCGGATCTCGACCCCGCGCTGATCGAGCAGTTTCGTGCGCGATGGCGCCGGAAGTCTGGAAATTCTGCATTGGATGGGCTAAACCCGCAGCAACTCCTGGAAGATGCCGAACTGGCGCAGGGAGGCAAACTGACCTTGGCTGCGCTGATCCTGCTTGGCACGAAAGCAGCGCTGGGCCGCTATCTGGCTCAGGCGGAAGTGATATTCGAGTATCGGTCCAGTGAAGCCTCTATTGCCCACCAGCAGCGGATTGAATACCGGCAAGGTTTCCTGGGCATCCTCGACAGCCTCTGGACGACGCTCAATCTTCGTAACGAGACTCTCCACTTCCAGGAAGGACTCTTCATCGGCGATATACCCGCGTTTAACGAGGCGGTGGTTCGAGAAGCCATTCTCAACGCCGTGGCTCACCGCGACTATCGCCAACCAGGATCGGTTTTTGTTCGCCAGTTCCCGCGCAAGCTGGAGATCGTGAGTCCCGGCGGTTTTCCGGACGGAATCACCGCCGAGAACCTTCTCTGGAAGCAGTCCCCCAGAAACCGGCGAATCGCCGAAGCGTGCGCAAAATGCGGACTCGTGGAACGGTCTGGCCAGGGCGCCAACCGCATGTTCGAGGAATCCATTAAAGAGGGCAAACCCAGACCGGACTTTACCGGAACCGACGCCTGGCAGGTTGAAGTCACGCTGCGTGGTGAAATTCAGAACCCGGAGTTCCTGCGATTTCTGGAGAACGTGGGGAAGGAGAGGCTGGCCTCTTTTACGACGAACGATCTTCTCATCCTCGACTCAATCCAAAGGGACGTTCCGCTTGCGACCGAACTACAAGCGCGAGTGCCGCACCTGTTGGAGCAGGGGATTATCGAGCGCATCGGCCGGGGACGGGGATCTCGCCTGATCTTCTCACGGGGGCTTTACAGATATCTGGGGAAGGCCGGTTCCTACACGCGGGCAAAAGGTCTGGACCGCGAAACGAATAAGGAACTGCTGGTCCGGCACATCCGCGAATCGGAACCGGCGGGCGCAAAGTTCGCAGATTTGCAGGAAGTTTTGAGGGAGTTCTCGCGCCGGCAGGTTCAGGAACTCGTAAGAGAACTGCGGGAAGAAGGCCGAGTGTCCCTGTCGGGCTTGAACCGAGGCGGCCGGTGGCATCTGAGCGTTGAGGAGGCTGGAAATGCACGGAACTCGGAATAATGGAGCAAACGCGTGCATAACGCGTTCATTTCTCATCGCTGGACGCTTTCTTTTCAAGAGTTTATATGCACGCCGTTCCAGCGCCAATGTGCATATCGCACGTCCCAAAAACGAGGAGTCTCCGGCATGACGCGGCGCTCCGGTGTTCCTGACCGACTTGAGGTCTCCCGCGCGGATCTGATTCAGGCCCTGAAGATTATCACGCACGGAACCGGCAATTACGCTGGAGACGCCAGCCTCCGCTTTGAAGATGGCCTTTTGTCTATCGAAGCAGGCAACAGCGTCGCGAAGATGCCTGCGTCGGGAATCTGGCCCGTCCCGGTCTACGTCGACGCTTCTTGGGTTCGGCGGATGGCGAAGAAAATGCCCGAGGGCGAACCCATTCGTTTGCGAGTGGCTGAGGGAAGAATCTACGCGAATCGATACTCCGAGACGTGCGCCTTCGCTGCAAGAGAGCATCCTCTGATCACGCAGACCCCGCCTTTCGACGAGCGACGGTTGATCCTGGCGGCTGCCAAAATTCTCAAACCGCTGCACGTCACGCTATCGGACCTGGATGGAATCGTGTCGGACGCGCGCACGAAAGGAACTCTTTCGTGGTTGCAGGAAAGCTCGTCGTCACCCGAAGAACAAAAGATGATTGCGATCATTGCGAAAGCGTGGGTGTTACTGGCCCCGCTCGGGGTAGAGGGAGCGGGCCTCCGCCGATTGATTGACAAGACTGTACGCAACGCGTGGAAGTGAACTGGAAGAGGTATGAAGAAGAAACTTATCGAAGTCGCGTTGCCGCTGGAAGCTATCAACAAAGAATCGGCGAGAGAGAAGTCCATCCGGCATGGGCATCCATCAACGCTACATCTTTGGTGGTCACGAAAACCGCTCGCGACATGCCGGGCGGTGGTGTTCGCTTCATTAGTGGACGATCCGTCTAGCCATCCTGAGCAATTTCCTACTGAAGTGGAACAGGACAAGGAACGGCAGCGACTCTTTCGATTGATCGAAGAACTGGTGAAGTGGGACAACTCAAATAGCCGGACGATCCTGGAAGCTGCGCATAGGGAGATATTGAAATCCACCGGGGACAACCCACCTCCGATCTACGATCCGTTCTGCGGAGGCGGGTCAATTCCGCTCGAAGCGCAAAGGTTGGGACTGGAAGCCCATGGCAGCGACCTGAATCCGGTCGCAGTCCTCATTACGAAGGCCTTGATTGAAATTCCTCCCAGGTTTGCTGGACAGCCACCTGTGAACCCAGACGCTAAGCAGAAGATGAGCGGAAAGGGAATGTGGACAGGTGCGCGCGGGCTGGCGGATGACGTCCGCTATTACGGACGTTGGATGCGAGAAAGGGCGCTTGAACGCATCGGACACCTCTATCCAAAAGTGGGCCTTAAAGATGGCAATGAGGCTACTGTCATTGCTTGGCTATGGGTGAGAACCATTGAGTGTCCGAACCCCGCATGCGGCGCTTCGACGCCCTTGGCTAGCAAATTCACACTCTCGGCCAAGCAGGGCAGGAAGGTATGGGTGGAACCGGAGGTGGATCTTGCCGCGAAGCGCGTGCGCTTTGAAGTGAAGACTGGGCAAGGGACCCCTCCAGAAGGGACGATAAGTCGGCGGGGAGCCCGCTGCATATCCTGTGGCGCGACTGTTACGCTCGACCACATACGAGCGGAGGGACAGTCGGGGCGTTTGGGTCGACAGCTAATGGCCGTGGCGGCCGAAAGCGACCGAGGGCGCACCTATCTTCCGCCAACCCCTGAACACGAGCAGTTCGCAACATTACCCACGCCCATTGACGCGCCAGAATCAGACCTCCCCGAACAAGCTCTGGGATTCCGCGTGCAGAATTATGGGATGCGAAAACACCGAGATTTGTTTACAACTCGCCAGTTGACTGCGCTGATCACTTTCAGCGACCTCGTCACGGAAGCCCGGACCCAAGCAATACACGACGGTGCGAGTGGGGATCTCGCTGATGCCATCGCAACCTACTTGGGCTTCGGCGTCAGTCGGCTGAGTGACGCTTGTAACGCGAATTGCACTTGGAGTCCTTCTGCTGATCAAAGCATCCATCTCTTCACGCGCCAAGCGATTTCGATGGTCTGGGACTACTCTGAGGCGAATATTTTCGCGGGGGCCGCGGGCGATTTCGCCGTGAGTTTGGCAAGCCTTACGCGAGCCCTCGATGCGACCCCATCTTCGGGCATTGCGTCGGTCCGCCAACTTGACGCCACCACTCCATTAGCGAACGGAGTGTTCTCGACTGATCCTCCATACTACGACAACATCGGATATTCAGATCTGTCGGATTTTTTCTATATCTGGTTGCGGAGAAGTCTTGGGCGGATCTATCCAGATATATGCAGTACCCTTCTTGTGCCAAAGGACAGGGAATTGGTCGCGGCAGCTGAACGCTTCGGGGATTCAGACGCAGCCAGGCATTCGTTTGAAGAAGGTTCCGCTCGGGCTTTTCAATCTATGCGCCAAGCGCAGCATCCTGACTACCCTCTCACCGTCTATTACGCTTTCAAACAAACCGAAGATGACGGTGATGAGGATTCGACCGCTTCTGTCGCATCTACCGGCTGGGAAACAATGCTTGAAGGCTTGATGAAATCTGATTTCCAGATAACTGCGACATGGCCGACACGAAGCGAGCGTCCCGGGAGGACCCGCGCGATTGGAAGCAATGCGTTGGCTTCGTCTATAGTACTTGCTTGCCGTCCACGGCTTGAGACGGCGCCGATTACCACGCGAAAAGACTTCTTGGTCGCCTTGAAGCGCGAACTCCCCCAGGCCCTTCGCAATCTCCAGAAAGGTAATATCGCCCCGGTTGATCTCGCACAGGCGGCTATCGGTCCGGGCATGGCGGTCTTTTCACGCTTCAAGAAAGTCCTTGAAACTGACGGATCGCCGATGCGCGTCCGTACGGCCCTTGCTCTGATCAATCAAGGTCTCGACGAGGTTCTCTCCGAGCTCGAAAGTGAGTTCGATCCCGATACCCGTTGGGCGTTGGCGTGGTTTGAGGAATACCAGTTCGGCGAGGGCCTTTACGGGCAAGCGGAGGTTCTCGCAACGGCAAAAGCTCTCAGCATCGCGCATCTCGCGGAGGCAGGCATCCTCTACTCACGCGCGGGTAAGGTCCGCCTACTTCGCCGGGACGAGCTCTCGGAAGACTGGGACCCATCGACGATCAACCGCCTCACTGTCTGGGAGGTTACGCAGCATCTAATCCGTCGCCTTGACCTGAAAGGCGAGAAAGAAACCGCGAATCTGAAAGAAAAGATCGGCGGGATGGCCGAGATTGCCCGCGACCTTGCCTATCGGCTCTATACGCTCTGCGAACGAAAGGGATGGGCTGAGGAGGCCGGCTATTACAACAGCCTCGTCGTAGCGTGGCCCTCAATGGCGTCCGAGGCATTCGAACTGAAATAAGGCGGGAAAAATCTGTGGCCATCACGAATAGTGAACGCGTCGGAAAAGCTTTGGATGTTCTGAAAGATGGATTGCGCCCGTACGTGGAGCGCGAATTGAAGGCCACCTACAAAGATCGCTGGCTTGAGGTGGCTCGGCCAAGTTTTCCGGACTGGCAGAAGGCGGGAAAAGATGGTAAGGGGCTGAATTGGGACACGCAGGTTCTCCTGCAAGTGATGTGCGAGCTGTGGAACGACTGTTTCAAGAAGATCCTCGGCCCTTCGGATCGGAACCTCGCCTTCGAACTCCGCGACGTGCGGAACAAATGGGCGCACCAGAAAACTTTCTCCACGGATGACGCCTATCGCGCCATCGACAGCGTTTCACGATTACTGGTGGCTGTCTCGTCAGAGCAAGTGGAACCCGTCGAACAGATGAAGGCCGAGATCCTTCGCGTCAAGTTCGATGAACAGCTCCGGACTCAGAAGCGGAAGGAATCGAGCATCGCGGTCGAAGGCAAACCGGCAACAGGACTGCGGCCATGGCGGGAGATCGTGACGCCGCACCCGGACGTGGCTTCCGGCCGCTATCAGCAAGCTGAATTTGCCGCCGATCTCTGGCAGGTCTATCTGGGAGAGGGTTCGGACGAATACAAAGAGCCCATCGAGTTCTATCGTCGAACGTTCATAACCGAAGGTTTACAGAAGCTGCTCTCAAATGCGCTGCAACGTCTGGCCGGAAATGGCGGCGACCCGGTTGTGGAGTTGCAGACGAACTTCGGCGGCGGCAAGACGCACTCTATGCTCGCGCTGTGGCATCTCTTTGCCGGCGTCCCTGCAGGCCAACTGCCGGGACTCGAGACCGTGACGAAGATGGCTGGAGTTTCGCAGCCACCGAAGGTCCGCCGCGCAGTGCTGGTCGGCAACCGGATGTCCCCCGCCGATATTCACAAGAAGCCGGACGGAACCCTGGTGCGAACGATGTGGGGGGAACTCGCCTGGCAACTGGGCGGCAAAGAGGGCTACGGGATGGTCCGGAGCGCTGACGAGAAGGCCGTCAGCCCCGGCGATTCGTTGCGCCTCCTCTTCAATAAGTTCTCGCCGTGCCTGATCCTGATCGACGAATGGGTGGCCTACGCGCGGCAGCTTTACAACAAGTCGGATCTTCCAGCCGGTGATTTCGACGCGCACTTTACATTCGCGCAGACGCTGAGCGAGTCGGCAAAACTGGCGGACAAAACTCTGCTTGTGGTCAGCATTCCGGCATCGCAAAACGAAATCGGCGGCGAGGGCGGACTCGCCGCGCTGGAACGATTGAAGAACGTCATCGAGAGGGTCGAAACGTCATGGCGCCCGGCCAGCGCGGAAGAAGGCTTCGAGATTGTCCGTCGGCGCCTCTTCCAGCCGATCACGGACCCTGAACTGTTCACGTCACGGGACGTAGTGGTAAAGGCCTTTGCGGACGAGTATCGCAAATTTGCTCAGGAGTTCCCCTCCGAAGCGGGGAAATCAGAGTATGAGCGCCGCATGAAGGCGGCGTATCCAATCCACCCGGAGCTGTTCGACCGGCTCTACAACGATTGGTCGACGCTCGATAAGTTTCAGCGCACGCGCGGTGTACTTCGCCTGATGGCGGCTGCGATCCACGCCCTGTGGGAAAGGGAGGACAAAGGACTTATGATCTTGCCGGCCAGCGTGCCGGTGGACTCTCCCGCCGTGCAAAGCGAACTGACGCGCTATCTGCCGCCGGTCTGGGACCCGATCATCGAGAAAGATATCGATGGGCCGAACTCGCTCCCGCTGAGAATCGATCGCGAGAACCCGATGCTCGGTCGTTATTCGGCGGCGCGTCGCGTGGCTCGCACCCTCTATATCGGCTCCGCGCCGACTCAGGACGCCGCGAAGAAGGGCCTCGAAGATCGGCAGATCAAATTGGGCTGTGTCCAGCCCGGCGAAACATCCGGAACCTTCGGTGACGCACTACGCAAACTGGCCGACCAGGCGACGTACTTGTACGTGGATGGAAGCCGCTACTGGTATGCCACGCAGCCGAGCGTAAACCGGCTCGCCGAAGAGCGTGCCGAACGCTATCATCCCGAGGACGTGACCGAAGAGATCAAGCGGCGGCTGCAGGAAGAGCCGAAGCATAAGGGCGATTTCTCCAAAGTCCAGCCCTGCCCGACAGGTTCCAGCGATGTGGTCGATGAGCCGGAAGCAAAGCTTGTCATCCTGAGTCCGGACTATCCCCACAGCGCCAAGACCGAATCCAGCGTGGGCAGGCAGGCGGCTGCCGAAATTCTCAACCGAGGTTCGGCGGGCCGGAACTGCGGGAACATGCTGGTTTTTCTCGCCGCCGACAAAACGCGCCTCGTGGACCTCGACAAGGCGATCCGTTCCTATTTGGCCTGGCAATCGATCGATAAGGAAAAGGTCTCTTTGGATCTCACGCCGTTCCAGGCCAGTCAGGTGGCTGACCGACTGACGAGTTCCGATAGCGCCATCAAGGGGAGAATACCGGAGACGTACGTCTGGCTATTGGTTGCCGGGCAGAAGCGTCCGGAGCCTGGCCAGCCGTTCCCGACCGTGGAGTGGCAGGAATTCAGGCTGCAGGGGCAGGAATGGCTCGCCGAGCGCGCGTCGAAGAAGCTGAAGAATGACGGCCTGCTGGTTACGAGCATGGCCGGCTCCGTTCTGCGTTTCGAAATCGATCAGATTCCGCTCTGGCGCGGGAATCACGTCGGCGTGAAGCAACTGGTGGATGATTTCGCAAAGTATCTTTACCTGCCGCGCGTCAAGAATGCCGACGTGATTCTGGATGCGATTCAGGATGGCGCCAGCAGAATCACGTGGGAGCACGACGCTTTCCAGTACGCCGATTACTACGACGCGGCATCGGACCGCTATCGCGGTATCGAACCGGGCCGACGCCCGAATGTCCAACTAAACGCTACAAGCGTTGTCGTGAAACCATCCGTTGCGGCCGAGCAGATCAAGAAGGATTCGGCTCCGCCGCCCGCGGTGACAACCACAACGAGCGGAGTTGATTCGACGGGAGATGGGACCGATTCGCCGGACCGCGCCGAAGCAGGCGGCATTTCGACGACCGCACAAACGGCACTACGAAGGCCACCTGTTCTGCGGCGTTTCCACGGATCGGCGACCATCGACGCGACTCGCCTGTCCCGCGACGTGGATGTGATCGCCAGCTCGGTGGTTCAGCATCTATCAGGACTCCTCGATGCCAAGGTGAAGATCACAATCGAAATCGAGGCGGAGATCCCTTCCGGGGCACCTGACAACGTTGTTCGGACAGTCACCGAGAATTGCCGCACTCTGAAGTTCGACAACCAGGGCTTCGAGGAAACCTGAGACCGTATCCGTCGCGGAAGTTGGCCGGACGGTCTGCTGGATAAGATGTATTATTTGGTGAAAGCCCATTGCCCGGCGCTATTTAGAAGGGCGTCGATTTCTTAGACGTCAGGAGCCTTACCGAATGAACAAGGTACATATCGAGTTTCGGCGCCTGCAGACTTGGCTTTTCTCTGTTCCGCGGTTGCGCGCGATGGTTGGTGCCAACACCCTCCTCGGCGAGACCCTTCGAGTCGGTCTGCCCGAACTGGCTCGGGAAGGCGTGCGCTGGTCCCTGATGTCAGTGAGGATTGAGTATCCCATCGCGCATTTGGATGATCCCCTTGCAGATCACGATGACCCGATTGCAGATGCGAAGCAGGGAATTCTGTCCCGCGATGGCGGTCACTTCGAAGCTGCATTCTCAGCCGGAGCCGACGCGTTTGCCGACGCAGCAGCGGCCCTGCTCCATATGGAGCTTCCGGGTCTTCGGTTTCGAATATCGGTTGACGGAAGTGAGAGGGCGGACGCGAGGGCGGAACTGTGCACGGAACTGCCCGTGTTCGCGCGGTGTGAATGGACCGGTCGAGGATTGGCGTCACGCACCGTTCGCCAAGGGAATGAGCATGCAGAGGTCGCTCTGGAAGTCTTTCGCCGACACGAGGCCGCGCGCCGGGCAGAAAATGGCAATGCATCGGATCTGGCAAGCCTGCTGATCGGATGCACGAAGCTTTCGGAACTTCAGCGCCCGACGACCTTCGAAGACATTGCGGGGGATGGGTATCTGGCAGTTGTCCACGCCGATGGTAATGCTGTTGGTAGCGCGGCAGGATCGAACGAGGCGGAACGCGGCGCATTTTTCCACCGGAACCGGATGCTTCTCCGGCGAGCATTGCAGTTTGCGATCAACCAGGTATGCGAAGGTACCGAGACAGCGCCAGTTCTGCCTCTCATGCTGGGTGGCGACGACCTACTCGTAGTTTGTCGGGCAGACTTGGCACTACCATTCGTTGTCAGTTTATGCGGAGAACTGGAGCGCCTCCAGTTGAACAGTGGCAATACGTTCCAATTGACGTTGGGTTGCGGCGTTGTCTTCTCTAAACCCACGGTACCGTTCAACCGCCTCCACGAGGTTGCCGAGAACCTGGCGGGATCGGCAAAACGCCTCTTCCGAGGTTTCGAAGAACACGACCGAAGGTCGGTAGCAGACTGGGCGGTATACACCACCGCCTGGCTCGACGACACTGCCGAGCTTCGTCGGCGGGATTGGGTGCGTGGGTCTGGCGGCGACATGCGTGTCTTGTCGTCCCGGCCGTTGCGCGTAGTAGGCGACGGGCTTGTCTCTTTGGAAGGCCTGCTGCAAGCGGCCGAAAGCCTTGACAGCGCACCTCGCTCACAGCTCCGCTACCTTGTGGATCAGCTTGCTCGGGGCAAGGCGCTTTCGGAGCTCGCATTCGCTGAACTCACTAAGCCAGCTGCAGACATCCTTAGGCGTGCTGGGGTCTCGGAACTCTGGACCCGTTCCCACGGAACCGGCCCCTACGTGACGTCACTGCTCGATTGGGTGGAGGTGTTTGAAATCGGCAAGCTCGGTAGAGGCGGCACAAAGACGCGCTTAAGTGACGAGTTCGAGACGGATGACATCGAATCGGAGAACGTGGATGTCGAACTATAGAGGCGAGGTCGAGCTCATGGAGTCCGATCAGCGTCCACGGGACCGGGTACGTCTTAAGCTCATTGCGGAACTCGCTGAAGATGCTCATCTCGGTTCGGGGGCCGGAGGAGCCGGCATCGATGCGCTGGTGGCGCGAGACCGTGAAGGTCGTGCTGTCATCTGGGCTTCCCACATCGAAGGAGTGATGCGAGACGCGGCCCGGCGCCTACGAGGTCGGCACGCTGCTGAAGATATCTTCGGGCAGGCCGGAGGTAGACGCCAAAGGTTCATCCTGACATCGCTGTATACGACGGAGGCCGCCGCCAGTCGCGTATGGCGATCTGCGGCGAGGGCTTCGTTCGATAACCGCGCGCCGAAGGATGAGACGCTTCGCGCCATCGAGTTCGTTCCGAAGGGAACCCGGTTCGAGGGTTTGGTCGAGCTTATGGCGGATGATGTTCCTGTTCTTCGCCGCCTGATAGCCGAGGTTGATGCAATCGGTCACGGAAGAGCGACCGGCGCGGGCCGGGTAAAGCTCTCGGTTGCCCACGTACAGGTGACACCTCGGCCGATCGGGGCCACAACGTCTAGGCTGCTGCTACTGCTTCGGAACGCCGATCCGGTTTCTATAACGGCCACTGCCACACCAACCAACTTGATCCCCACCTTTCCCTTCATTCCGGGCTCGTCAGAAAAAATCGTGGGCGGATTCGGGCTCAGGCAGTTTGCCAAGTGAGTGATACAGTGCCAGTTCAAGGCAGCGGAAGGTGCGGAAGCCGTAGGATTTTCTCATGGTGACTTTCGCTTTGTTGTTCAGCCCCTCGACCACGCCACTGGAGAGCAGTTTCTGGGCGCGGAAGTAATTGAGGATCAGTTCC